>JAHQWY010000011.1 GCA_029856445.1 Promethearchaeia archaeon | reverse complement strand
GATGAACTCGAATTTACAGGAACACATAAATTAAGAAAAGTTAATCTCAGAAAACAAGGGTATGATATCAATACAATAAAAGATCAACTTTATATCTGGGATCCTGTATCCAATCAATACAAAATATTTGATAGAGTAAAATATGAAAATTTAATGAATGGGACATTTAAATTCTAATTTTTCTTCATCTCAAGGCAGATATTAAATACCCATAAATCAAAATAAATAAATCAAAACAATTAATTTGTACTTGGTTCATTAGTTCATTAGTATTACTTGATTTATATGCCTTGAAAATTCTAAAACTTGAAATTGCTTGGTTAAAGAAAAATAAAATTTTTTGAAATTTGTATTATTTGATTTGAAAATTATTGACTCTCTTATCATTTTATAATATCCGTTCCTAACCGATAAGTTATAAATATATAAGGTAGATATATATGGAAGAAGCAAAAACGAAAGAATGTGGAGATTGTGGAAAATCAATACCCTTTAACATCTTTTTAAGAGATAATCCAACATTGTCAAAGAAAACAGCTAAAACTTTATGGGAAGATCCGTTTATAATCCCATATTGTCCTGAATGCTTTTTAAAAAGACCTGAAAAACCATTCAGACGACGTAGAAGATTTAATTATAATAATTGTCTCAAAATGAGAATATAATAGTATAATATTAAATTATTTTTGGTATCTTTATATTCCAAAACAGGATTTTTGATGCAAATATATACAACGAGAACAAAAAGTTTCTCCACATAAAGCACAAACAAGTTCTTCATCTTTTGAAATGTCTAATTCTACTCCACATTTGCTACAATGACGATATTTACACGCAAAAGATTCCTGAAGCGCATAATTATTTATCAATTTCCACACTCCTTTAACTACTTTGTTATTAGAATTGGTACATAAATTTTAAAAGGCTATTATCCAATTCAGCAAACTCCCGAGGAGTAATTCCATGTAGTAAAGCCATATGAAGTAGCCTAATTTTCATTTCTACTGACGATGTTGTTTTTTTGTTTTCATGTATCTTTCTGACTAATTCTTTTAGCATTTCGTAAATTGAATAATCTGGATCTCTTAACATCCCAAAATAACCACCAAATGCTAAAAACATGTTAGACATAAGCTCGATATCTTCCTTTGAATTAATAATGTAACATTCAGGGCATAAAACACCAAAATTAAAACCTTCTTGGTAAATTGCTGCTTCCTGATTAATTTCCTTATGACAAATACCACAATTAATTACATCTTGGAAATCCCTATTTTTAAATAATGTTTTAACTACCATTTTATTATCACTTCTAATTATATTAATTAATGTTAACGTAGAGTTCATGATATAGTTTTCTTATGCGAACTTTCCACAAAGTTCGAGACTTGAAGTAGATTTTTATCCAAAAAATTCTATTCCTTTGGATGATGGTAATTTAAACCTCAGAAAGATTTATTTTCTTATAATAATTAATAAGTAAAATTATATTCAAAGGGTAAGATCTATGAATGTATTGCTAATTTTTTTTTCTCAAACAGGCGGAACAGAAAAAATTGCCTATAGGATCCAGGAAGGTATCTTAAATAGTGATAATGATTGCGATATGATCGAAATGAAGAAGGCTGATAAATTAAACCTGAATAAATATGATTTAATAGGTATTGGGACACCAACCTTTTATTATAGAGAACCCATCAATGTTAAAAATTTCATTCAAAACCTGAAAAATGACGATGGTAAACATTGTTTTATATTCTGCACACATGGAAGTGTAATAGGAAATACATTTTACTACATGCAAGAAGAATTAAGTGAAAAGGGATATTTGGTAATCGGTGATTTTGACTCATATTCAGCATCTTCATTACAATTTTATCCTGAAATTATGCATACGATTAAACATCCAGATGAAATTGAACTTGAAGAAGCCTTAAATTTTGGTAAGAGTATATGTAATGTCAGTTTAAGAATTAAAAATGGGGAATCAAACCTAATTCCCATATACAACTTAATAGAAGATACTTGGTGGGCAAAACAATCAAAAACTTTAACTTTAGATGTATTGAGAAGAATTTTCCCTAAATTTGAAATAAATATAGACAGATGTTCTAAGTGTCTTACTTGTCAAGAAAATTGTCCTACAGATGCAATTGATATCGAAGCAGATCCCCCTGAAATTCAAAAAGAATCATGCATTTTCTGTGGTTATTGTGAAAAAGCTTGTCCAGAAGGAGCAATTGAAGCTGATTGGAAATTAATGAGGGTAGGTTCAAAGTCAAATTTAAAGTTATATGCTCAGGAGTTAAAAAAGGCCGAAGAACAGGGAAAATTTCGACCTTATGTTGATTATGAAAAAATTATTTAACTATCTTCTATTAAGTGATTAAAGTGAGTAATTATAAAGAAGTTTACATGAAGGATTTAACTGTAGAAAAGATAAAAGATCTAAGGTATCAAGAAATTATGGATCTCTATAAATCACTACCATCAGCAGATTTTGAGGAAATGGATGGAGAGTATGATAGTGCGATGCTAGGATTTATATCCGAAAAGAGTGAGAAAATTTCCTTATGGTGGCTTTACAATACTGAGAAAGGATATTGGTTAGGAAAAGCTTTTACACCTTCAAATAAAGAAGAAAAAAAAGGTGAGGGATATAATCGATGGAAAATCGAAGGGAATGAAGAGCATCATATGCGCTTCTTTACAGATATAACTGAGTCCTTAATCGATGGAACACCAACCTTTCGATTGAAATATGCCACCTTCAAAAACGATGGAGGAATTGTAGATATGACAGATGAAGTCCGAAAGATTCGGAAAGGGTTATATTTGTGTGCCGGAATGGCAGGTGTTGAGAAACTTCCTCCCGATTTCTTCTGTCTCTTTGGACCTGTGAATGATTATCAACACCATACAGAATGGAAGTATGGAGATGAGGTTAAGAAGTATACAAAAAAAAGAGGTACTTTTAAAAATTATCCCTATCCTGAAGATTTGCAACAATGAGAACATAATCTCAATATTTAAATCTAACATTTTAGGTTTTTAATTCACTCAAATAATTTAATTTAGTAATATTATGTATATATATAACTTAAAAAATCATAATTGGTGCTTATGAGTAAAAACGGACATATAAAATTTGAGGATCTCAATTTTCAATATGGAGAGAGTATGACACCAGGAAGTCTTTTTATGTTTACAGACGAAGAAAACAAATTTCGTCAAGAAATTAGAGAATATGCTAAAAATGAAATTGATCCTTTTGTTGCACAAATTGACCGAGAACACAATGTAGAATTAACATTAAAACTTATAAGAAAGTTGGCAGAGAAATATTTTCCTTTGGCATTTCCGAAAGAAATTGGAGGATTTGGAAAGGGGACGGTATACAGAATGATATTTGGGGAAGAACTTTCCGCGGTTCATTACCCGACTGCTGTTATATATGGATGTAGCTGTAATCTTTTTGGGGTCCCTATTATTCATTTTGGGACAAGTGAGCAACATGAAAAATTTTTAAAACCTATAATGGACGGAACTGCTCTAGGTGCATTAGGCATTACAGAACCAACTGCAGGAAGTGATGCAGTTGGTGGAATACGTACATCTGCCATTAGAAAAGGAGATAAGTATATTATCAACGGAGAGAAAAGATTCATTACAAATGGTAGTATCGCAAAATATATTCTTCTTTATTGCATTACAAATCCTCATGTTCACCCAAGAGAAGGCATAAGTGCCATTGTATTTCCGACTAACACCCCCGGTTTTGAAGTAGTGAAAGATTATGAGTTGATGGGTCGCAGAGGTTGTGTGAATTCTCATTTAAAATTTCACAATTGCGAAGTTCCTGTAGATAACTTGATCGGGAATGAAAATGAAGGCGTCAAAATCATGTTGTACGGCCTTGATGCGGAGAGAGTGTTTGTTGGAAGCCAGTATTTAGGAATTTCTCGCTCTGCTTTTGAAATCGCTTCTAAATATTCATCACTAAGAGTACAATTTAAAAAAGAACTTAAAAGATTTGAAGGAATTAGTTTTAAAATAGCTGAAATGTATATGAACATCGAAGCAGGGAGAATGATGCTCTTAAGAGCTGCTAGAATGATTGATGAAAACATACCTGCCACAAAAGAAGCGGGAGCGGCAAAATGTCTCGTAAGTGATAATGCTGTAAAGATTGTTAGTGATGCGCTTCAAGTTGTTGGAGGAATAGGATACACTAAAGAATTCCCTCTTGAGAGATATTATAGAGATGTAAGAATAGCTCAAATAGGAGGTGGTACGGCAGAAATTCTAAGATATCTTGTACAAAGAGAAATTTATAACAACCTTCAATTTTAAAATTTATCTGTTAAAAATCATAGTTTCAGGAATTTTCACAGCAATAACTTCACCTTGAGCACATAATACCTCAACTGCAAATACTTTTACCTCCGTTATTACTTTTCTACCTTTAATTTCTTTTACTTTCGCAATTAGCTTAAGTTCTTGATCAATTGGGGTTGGTTTTAAAAAATCTACATGAAGAGATGCTGTTACAAATCTTAATTCCGGGTTTGTTCCCATTTTTCGTCCCTCGTCTTTATACGCTGCTGCTGCTGCTGTTCCAGTACCGTGACAATCAATTAAGGAAGCTATTAAACCTCCATTTACAAAACCTGGGAATGATATGTAGTAGGATTTGGGTTTGAAATTAGCAATACAAGTTTCCTCTTCTTCGTTCCAAAAACTCTTTAATTTCAAACCAGAATCATTTAATCTCCCACAACCATAACATTGACTCATCTGCTCAGAATAAAAATCTTGAATCGCCTTTTTTTCCGTCATTATGGATCTACCAATTTATTTGAAAATTAAAGTTTTTTCTATTAATATATATTCCTGGTGAATTTCCTTATTCAAATATTAATTTTATTCTACATTTTTCAATTATATTTTTTAAAAAAGATCTTGCTTTATTTTATTTATATGTACTTTCCTCACTTTTTCTCTTATTTTATAAAAACCAAAGATTTATATACGTAAGTTCATATTGTTATATTAAGGTTTGTAAAGTCGCGGTTGACAATGAACATTTCCTAACAAAAAAAAAATTAAAAAAATGAGTTTAAATAATAAAAAAATAAAAAAATGATGTATATGTCAAGAAGAGAGAAGGGAGATGAAAGCCCAATAATATTTGAAGACTTTTTCGATACATTTATTAATAGGCGTGGATCTAATGGTCGACAGAGATCATCTGAAAATTTAACTGTTACGAAAGAAGAATTTCAAAAACTTAAGGCAAAAGCAGAAAACTATGAGACGTTAGTTGATGAACATAAAAAAGTAAAGACGTGGAATGACCAATTAATGAAGGAACTTGACGATATGAAAAAGGATGCACGAAATTTTAAGAAGTTAGAAGAGGAAAAGGAAAAAATGTTGCGTTCACTTTTACAAATTCGAGCAGATTTTGACAATTATAAGAAACGTCAAGAACGTGAGAACTCAAATTATAAACAATATGTTTTAGAACGACTTTTGGAAAAATTAGTCAGTCACTATGACGATCTGATACGTGCACTAAATCTATTGAAGATGCTTGAGGGTGCTGATGGAATAAGAATGGGATTTGAAATAATTGTCAAGAACTTCGAAAAGATATTGGAACAAGAAGGAGTCCGACCGATGGAAGCGAAGGGCCAAAAATTTGATCCCTACAAACATGAAGTTATAATGGTAGAGGAGGGACGAGATGATATCCCTGAGAATACAATTTTAGAAGTATTGAATAATGGTTATTTTTTAAATAGTAAAGTACTAAGACCTGCAAAGGTCAAAATTGCCAAAAAATCACAATTACCAAATTTAAATCAAAAAATAGAAATAAATCAAGATAACAAAATTAAAATTTAAAAAAATAGGAGTGATGTAATATGGGAAAAATAATAGGAATTGACTTAGGAACTTCAAATTCAGCAGCAGCGGTATTGATAGGTGGTAAGCCTACCATAATTCCGAGCGCAGAAGGATTAACCTTAGGAGGTAAGGCGTTTCCATCGGTAGTAGCCTTTACAAAGGATGGACAAAGACTTATAGGAGAACCAGCAAGAAGACAAGCAATTTCAAATCCAGATCGTACGATCACAGCAATCAAGAGAAAAATGGGAACAAGTTATACTGTAAAAATAGATGGCAAAGATTATACACCTCAAGAAATTTCAGCTATGATCCTTAGGAAAATCAAAGAAGATGCAAGTGCGTATTTAGGAGAAGAAGTTACTGAAGTGATAATAACAGTACCAGCCTACTTTAATGACAATCAAAGACAGGCTACTAAGGATGCGGGAAGGATCGCGGGATTAAATGTAAAGCGTTTAATTAACGAACCTACAGCCGCAGCAGTAGCTTATGGATTAGATAAGAAAAATGTAAGTTTAAAAATTGCGGTGTTGGATTTAGGTGGCGGTACGTTTGATGTTACTATAATGGAGATGGATAATCAAGTGTTTGAAGTAATCTCAACTGCTGGCGATACACAGTTAGGTGGTACTGATATGGATAAACTTATAGTAGATTTCTTAGTATCTGAATTTCAGAAGGATCAAGGATTTGACTTAAGAAGTGATTCAATGGCTCTGCAAAGAGTCCGAGAAGCAGCTGAAAAAGCAAAGATCGAACTATCAACTTCAGTAAAAACAGATATTAATTTACCTTATATCACAGCTACAAATGATGGCCCAAAACATCTTAACATGACAATTACAAGAGCAAAATTAGAACAGCTAATTGATCCAGTTTTAAAGAGATTAGATGCACCAATTTTAAAGGCTTTAAGAGATGCGGGGATTGCGAGAGGTGAAATTGATAAAGTTATTTTAGTAGGTGGACCAACAAGGATGCCAATAGTTCAAAAGAAGTTTGAGGATTTATTAGGTAAAGCTCCAGAACGTAGTATTGATCCTATGGAGTGTGTTGCCATGGGGGCTTCAGTTCAAGGTGGTGTTTTAACTGGTGAAGTCGAAGATTTACTATTACTTGATGTGACACCATTATCTTTAGGCGTTGAAACTCTGGGTTCTGTTTTCACTAAATTAATTGAAAGAAATACAACTATCCCTACAAACAAGACTCAAATTTTCTCAACAGCAGCAGATAATCAACCAGCAGTAGAAATTCATGTACTACAAGGTGAAAGACCACGAGCCGGAGACAATATTACCTTAGGTAGGTTTCATTTAAACGGTATTCCACCTGCACCAAGAGGTGTACCTCAGATTGAGGTATCATTTGATATCGACCAAAATGGAATTTTAAATGTTTCAGCAAAAGATCTTGGTACTGGGAAAAGTCAATCAATCACTATTACAGCATCAACTAAGATGCCTGATGATGAAATTGAGCAAAAAGTCCGAGAAGCTGAAAGATATGCTGAAGAGGATAGGAAATTTAAGGAAATTACAGAAGCTAAGAATCAAGGTGAAGCATTAATCTACCAAACTGAAGAACTTTTAAAAGAAAATGAAGCTGTTATTGGAGATTTGAAATCGACGATACTAGGTAAGATCTCTGATTTGAGAAGTGCAATGGAATCTGAGGATGTAGGAAGAATAAAAAGTACTAGTGAAGCCCTACAGAATTCATTACACGAAGTTTCGGCAAGAATCTATGGTCAGCAGCAAAAAGCATATCAGGGAGCTCCACCTGGAGGAATGGGAGGAGTACCCCCTGGAGCAAACTATGGATATCAGAATAAGACTCAAGATGAGATTGAAGAAGAACAATTTAGAAAAGCAACTGGTCAAGATGATGTAGTTGATGCTGAGTATGAATAATTATTTTTTTATTTTTTTTTTTAATTTAAAAATTAGAAATCATAAATCATGATTATTAAGAAGAGGTTGTAAAATTTGACAAAAGATTATTATAAGATATTGGGTATCGATAAAGGAGCATCAAAAGATGAGATAAAAAGAGCATTTCGTAAAATGGCTCGAAAGTATCATCCAGATGTTAACCCAGATGAGCCTAAATCGGGTGAAAAGTTTAAGGAAATAAATGAAGCATATAGTGTTTTAAATGATGAAAAAAAGAAAGAAATGTATGATAAATTTGGTGTAGTAGAAGGTGATCCATCGACATATCAGGATTGGGGTGGTGTTCCTGGGGGTTCAAGAGTATATCGTAGTCCAGATGGTACAACCTATTATTATTCAACTTCTAATTCTCCTGGAGGTGCTGATTATAGTGATATCTTTAATAATTTTGGGAGATCAGGAGACAATGGAGGTGCTAAAGGATTTGGAGGATTCGATTTTTTTAATGATCTAGGAGATATTTTTGATGTATTCTCAAACAAGGGAAGGAGTTCTCGAGTTAAATCGAGTGGATTTGTAAATAGACCAATAGAAGGCGATGACTTACGATATGATATAGAAATCGATTTTATGGAAGCCTTTTATGGTGGAGAAAAAAGGATTTCGTATAAAGATCCTAATACAGGTCAACAGAATACATTAAAAGTGAAAATTCCAAAAGGAATTAAAGATCAACAAAAATTACGTCTTAAAGGTAAGGGTATGCTTGGTGTAAATGGAGGTGCTCCTGGAGATTTATATATTAATGTAAACGTGAAACCTCATCCTATATTCAGAATTGATGGAGATGATGTTTATGTTGAAAAAGAGATTCCTTTTACAACGGCCGTTCTAGGAGGAAAAGTTCAGGTTCCTGGAATTGAAAAAGATTTAAACGTGAGTGTACCTCCCGGTACTTCAGATGGATCAATTTTAAGACTAAAAAATCAAGGATTTTATAGAACAGGTTTGGAACAAAGAGGAAGTGAATTAGTTAAAATAAGTATAAAAATCCCTACAAAATTAAATAAATCACAGAGAGAATTATTGGAAAAATTAAAAGAAAGTGGATTATAGGTGGTTTTTAAAACTTGATGAAATTTGATAAATTTACTATTAAAGTTCAAGAAGCCTTAATGGCAGCAAGATCAATTGCACAAGAACGTGATCACCAACAGATAGAACCAGTTCATATCTTAATTGCACTGATTGATCAGCAAGATGGAATTACAACCCCATTATTACAAAAATTAGGGATCAATATACGAAATTTATTGAGTGATCTCTATAATGAATTGGGAAGAATTCCAAAGGTAACTGGTTCAGGAACAACAGACGTTGTATTATCTCGTGAATCAAGTACATTATTCGATACAGCTTGGAAAGAAGCTGATATGTTAAAAGATCAATACTTAAGTACTGAACATTTATTACTTGCTATGAGTGCCAAAGATTCATTTTCGATATTTCCAATTTTAAAAAAAAGTGGAATTACAAAAGATAGGATTTTACAAGCTTTAAAAACAGTGAGAGGTCATCAAACAATTACAGATCAAGATCCAGAAGGAAAGTATCAAGCTATTGAAAAATATAGCCGAAACTTAACAGATTTAGCTAGAAGAGGTAAGTTAGATCCTGTTATAGGACGAGATGATGAAATTAGGAGAGTTATGCATATTTTATCTCGGAGAACTAAAAATAATCCCGTTTTAATTGGAGAAGCAGGGGTAGGAAAAACAGCTATAATAGAAGGTTTAGCACAAAGAATAGCAAGTGGAGATGTTCCTGAGTCTCTAAAGGAGAAAGATATATTAGCTATGGATTTAGCAGCAATGGTTGCTGGCGCTAAGTATAGAGGAGAATTTGAGGATCGACTAAAAGCCTTTATAAAAGAAGTTGAAAAAGGTTCTGGGAAGTTCATTCTCTTTATTGATGAATTACATACTTTAGTTGGAGCAGGAGCAGCTCAAGGAGCAATTGATGCTTCTAATATGTTAAAACCTGCATTAGCAAGAGGAGAATTGAGAGCAGTTGGTGCGACGACTTTAGATGAATATAGAAAATATATTGAAAAAGATGCGGCATTAACACGAAGATTTCAAACTGTCTATGTTGACGAGCCTTCAGTAGAAGATTCGATTGCAATTCTGAGAGGATTAAAAGAAAAATATGAGATTCATCATGGAGTTAGAATTACTGATTCTGCTATTATTGCAGCAGTTACATTATCACATAGGTATATATCTGATCGCTTCTTACCCGATAAAGCAATTGATTTAATGGATGAAGCAGCGTCTAGATTAAGAATTGAAATTGATTCAATGCCGATTGAAATAGATGAAATTGAACGAAAAATTATTCAACTTGAAATACAAAGAGAAGCTCTTAAAAGAGAAGATGATAAATCTAGTCGAGAGCATATGATTGGACTTGAAGAATCATTACAAAATTTGAGGGAACAGAACGATGAATTAAAACTTCAATGGAATAATGAAAAACATATAATTTCAAATATCAATCAAATAAAAAGAGAAATGGAAGAAACAAAAATAGAAGCGGATAAAGCTGAGAAACGTGGTGATCTTGGGAAAGCAGCAGAATTAACATATGGTAAACTAAACGATTTAAGAAAAAAGTTAGAACAATATAATTCTGAACTCCTTGAAATCCAGAAAAATAAAGTAATGTTGAAACAAGAAGTAGATGAAGAAGATATCGCAAAAATAATATCTCAGTGGACCGGAATTCCTGTATCCAGAATGTTAGAAGGTGAACGGGAAAAATTATTAAAAATGGAACAACGATTGAAAAGGAGAATAATTGGACAAGATGAGGCATTAAACAAGATATCAAATGCTATTAGAAGAGCTCGAGCTGGTATACAAGATCCAAACAGACCGATTGGTACTTTTATCTTTATGGGTCCTACTGGTGTAGGAAAAACCGAGACCGCCAAAGCTCTAGCAGAATTTCTTTTTGACGATGAAAATGCCATGATTAGAATCGATATGTCAGAATTTATGGAAAAACACAGTATTGCAAGACTTATTGGAGCACCTCCGGGTTATGTCGGTTATGACGAAGGTGGCTATTTAACAGAAGCTGTAAGAAGAAGACCTTATTCTGTTATATTATTTGATGAGATAGAAAAAGCACATCAAGAAGTTTTCAATTTACTTTTACAAATCTTTGATGATGGTAGATTAACTGATGGTCATGGTCGTACAGTAGATTTTAAAAATACTATCATCATCATGACAAGCAACGTTGGAAGTCAATTTATTCTCGATTCTAGAAATGAAGACCCTTCAAAAAATCAAGAGGTGATTTTAAAAACCCTTAGAAATTATTTCCGACCAGAATTTCTTAATAGAATTGATGAAATTGTTATTTTCAATTTTTTGGATAAAAATCAATTATTAGATATTGTGGATATTCAAATTACAAATCTGAATAAACTATTATTTACCCATAAAATTCAGGTTAAACTTACTGAAAATGCAAAGAAAATTTTAATTGAGAAGGGATTTAATCCTGATTTTGGAGCAAGACCCTTGAAACGTACAATTCAAAACTATATACAAAATCCATTATCAATACAATTATTAGAAGGTAAGTTTCTTGAAGATAGTATAATCAACGTTGATGTTGATAAGAATGGTTCCTTAATTTTTGAAAATATTAGAAAAAAAGGGGGTAATTAATAATTGGTTTCCAATTGTTTTATAATTTTAAATAAAATAAATAAAATGAGGTTAAAAAAATGGGTATAAATACAAAGAATAATGCTGCAATAAATATTTGTCCTGAATGTGGAGGATCTATAATTTCTCTGATCGAAACGGGAGATATAGTATGTAATCAATGTGGGTTAGTAATTCATGAAAAGAATGTTGATTTTTCACATAGTGGAAAAAGAGCTTATACCAATCAAGAAAAAAATAGTAGAGAACAAATTGGGGCCCCAATTTCAATCTTGTTACCAGATATGGGGCTGACTACCACGATTGATAAAAAGCAAATAAATAATCCTGATTTAAAAAGAGCAGCTAAATGGAATACCCGAATAACTTGGCAAAAACGTAATCTATTGATTGCGTCTACTGAATTAAAAAGAATAAGTAGTAATATTAATTTACCTAATCACGTAAAAGAAGAAGCAATGAGGTTGTATATTGAAGCATTTAAAAGAAAATTACTTCGAGGAAGATCAATAAATGCAATGGTTGCTGCGTGCTTATATTTAGCATGTCGAAAAAAAGATATCCCTAGAACTCTTCAAGAAATTTTAGATGAAGCTTCGGTTACTGCAAAGGATGTAAGAAGAAGCATTAGTATATTAACACGAGAATTGAATTTTAAAACCCAATCTACTGATCCAGTAGCACTTATTCCACGTTATATCTCAGATTTAGGTTTAGATTCGGAAATTGAGGTTTTAACTAAAAAAATTTTGACAATTTATATATCTAATTTTTCAATTAGTGGGAAAGACCCAAAGGGATTATGTGCTGGAGCAATCTATTTAGCTTGTAAGATTAAGGATTTAGAACTCACTCAACAACAAATTGTTAATTCAATCGGAGTAACAGAAGTAACTCTCCGCTCAAGATATAAAGAATTGAAAAATAAGTTAAAAATTAAAATATAAGGATTTTTTTTTATTTTTTTTTCTCAAAATTTGTATTGAGAAAATCAATTTATCCTTTTTCAATTACAATACCAGTACCTCCAGCAGGATATTTAAACATTATTGCGCCTGCATCGCAAACTTGAAAACAAGCCGCACATTCCAAGCATTTATCTTGATAATCATCAGTAAGATATATTTTCCCCTCTTTTTTTCGCCATAAATTCATTACACATACGAATAAACATCGTTCGCAATTATTACATTTTAGATAATTAATTGAGATAAAATCTCCAGTTCCAGGAACTCTTTTAGTTAGACCTTCAATGTCAATTTTCATTTTTCTTGACCACCTCTCTTCTTCTTTTTTTGAGGGAGCATGTTTAAAATTTTAGGTAGAACTTTCATAATTTTTTTTGGATCCATAAGTTTATCTAAATCATCCTCAAAAATCTTTGCGACTAACGGAAATACATACTTCATTACGAAAGGTGTTGCTTTGGGCATATATGATCTCATATGGCTTACTATTTGTCTAACTCGCTTAGCATGTGGCTGAGACCAATCAAATATTCCCCCAAGTATTTCCATAATCATCGGTACAAACCATGACATTGTTTCATTTGGGCTAAAAGGTAATGCTTTCCAAATAGTCCATAACTCGCTCCCTACTTCAAATTCTTCTCCGATACTTGTATTTTTCCATCTTTCATCAAACTTTTTTAATGAATCTTTAGTAAAATCCCCAGATGATATTGCTTCAGCTGCTACTTCTGCTGCAATTTTACCTGTTACCATAGCAGGATATATACCTTCTGCTTCGAGGGGGCATGGGAACCCACCTGCGTCACCAATCAATATAACTCCATCCGTATGAGTATTATAAGGATAATCTAACCATGGAAGTAGATGAGCTTGAAGCTCACGTGGTTTAGCTTCAAGGATTTTTAATAATCTTTGATAATATTTCAAATTGATAACACGATTTAGATAATACAATGGATTTTTATCCCACCAATTCATCCAATTTCCCAGACCCTGGTGAAACGATTCTCGAAAGAAGACTTGATATGAAGAAGGAAATGTAGAACCCCACCAAATTCCGAGAGTTTCATCCCCCATAATATCATCTATTTTATCAGATGGGGCATAGAAATCATACTGAGGTACAAGGGTAACTTGATTTTGATTCCATTTTAATCTTAACCCCGATTTTTGAGCAACCATAGATATTACACCATCTGCTCCTATAACAATCGGAGCATGATATTTTTGGCCTTTTTCGTCAATAACACCACACACTTTACCATTTTCTTTTAATAAATCCACTATTAAAGTTGAAGTTTTTAGTTCAGCTCCTGCCTCAGTAGCAAATTTAGCAATCCAAGGATCAAATTCACTGCGATACACATTCATCGTTATCCAGCTTTTTGCCGGTTCGTATGATACAGATTCAGTAGGACGTGCCATGATATAACCAGCTACAACATCATCCTTATTAATAAAATAGTTACGTGATGCTCTTCCTTCTCTCATTGATGGACATTTGTCTGGAGTTAATTCTTTCATTAAATCAGGAAAATCCCTGAACATTCTTGGCCCTAATCCACACCCAGAAGAATTCTTTTCGCCTGGTTTGCGACCACGTTCAAAAAAAACCGTTTTTAAGCCATTTTCTGCTGCTGTTTTTGCGGTAACAGAACCTCCAGGTCCCGCACCGACTATTATTAAATCATATGTATTCATTTGAATCTCATTTTTTATATTCCATTTTTAAAAAATATAATTGTTAAATAATACCGTTCAATTATATAAAATTTAGTTTTTTATGAAAATATCTTAATAGATGGAAATATTTTATGAAGCAAAAGGCTTCAATTAGAATAATTAAATCATGAGTGAAGAACGATTATACCAAGAACTAGTTAAAATCTGTGGTTTGAAATTTATATCAAATAATCCTGAATTATTGCAAAGCTATTCTACGGATTTAAGTTTATTTAAGGGAAAAGTACCAAGATATGTGGTCTGGTTAAAAAAAACAAAACAAATTGTGGAGATCCTAAAATTAGCAAATAGAATTGGATTTTCAATTATTCCAATAAGTTCAAGTTCACCTCTACATTATCATGGAGATACAATTCCCCACAAAGACAATTCTGTCATTCTTGACCTTTCTAGAATGAACAAAATCCTTAACATTGATAGGAAAAATAGAGTTGTTATGGTCGAGCCTGGAGTTGTATTTGAGCAAATAATTCCAATCCTAAAAAAAAAGGGTTTAAGACTTTTACAACCTCTTTATCCTAGAGACGGCAAATCTGTAATTACTAGCGCACTTGAAAGAGTACCAACGACAATTCCTCGTTATCAATGGGATAGTTCTGATCCATTATTATGCACCGAAGTTGTTTTTGGGACTGGAGATCTTTTTAGAACTGGCACTGCAGCAGGTCCTGGAACAATTAAGAAACAAAGGAAATCCGGTCAAGCACAAGTAAATCCAATGGGTCCAACTCAATTTAGTCCCTTTAGATTACTACAAGGAGCTCAAGGAAGTTTAGGAATTGTAACCTGGGCTACTCTTAAACTAGAATTAATGCCTACTGAGCAAAAAGTTATACATTTTCAAACAGAAAATATTCAAGATATATTGGAGCTTCAACATGAATTATTAAAGTTTCGATTAGGTAATGAATTGTTAATTTTGAATAATATTAATTTAGCTTGTTTGGTTAAAAAATTACCAGAGGATATAAAGGAATTATGTAATTCTTTAGCTAGGTGGAATTTAATACTTATTCTAGCGGGTCGGGGAAAATTAGCTGGTGAAAGAATAGCATATCAAGAGGGAGATTTAGGAGACATCATTAGTGATCTTAAACTTGAACATTTGGGAAAGGAACATATGTTAAGCGATAGTGAGATTATATATGCTCTAAATAACTCAACTTCTTATCCATGGAGAAAAAGATTAAAAGGAAACTTTCAAGATATTTTCTTTATTACTAATATTGAGAAGATTTCAAGATATATTAATTTGGTAGAAAATGAAATAGCTGAAGATCTTGGTGTTTACATCCAAGCGATCAATCAAGGAACCTCATATCATTGTGAATTTGATATTTACTATAATCATGAAGATGAGGAGGTTCAAAAAGATGTATATAAAAAGCATATTGACTTAAGCATTAAACTCATGGATGAAGGCGCTTTTTTTAATAGACCTTATGGAATCTGGGCAAAAGAAGTATTTAAAAGACATATTAACTCAACAGAAATAGCTTTAAAAAAGTTAAAAAAGATTTTTGACCCTAATAATATACTAAATCCTGGAGTATTATGTTTTGATGATTAAATTAAGAATTAAGGATTTAGATAAATCTTGACTAATTAAGATATAAAAGATTTTCATTTTCACAAATGTTAAATATTTATTCTTTTATTATAGAGGAATCTTAACATTGCGCTTTTAAGTAATAGAGTTATTGATTATGGGACCTACTGTCTTTTTAGTTGAAGATGATGAGGCACTTGTCCAAAATTTAAAAATTTTCATGGAATTGCATGATATTAAATTAATTTCTGCTTTCAATGGAAATGAAGGGTTAGAAACGTTATCAAAACTTGATAATTTACCTGATATCATAATTAGCGATATTTTAATGCCAGAAATGGATGGTTATGACTTCTACATGAAGGTAGCAGAAAACTCTAAATGGTCAAGGATTCCATTCTTCTTTTTATCAGGCAAAACTGAACCAGATGATATAAGATTCGGGAAGATGCTAGGAGCAGAGGATTATATCACAAAACCCTTTAAATCTAAAGAATTGTTAAAAAGAATAAAAAAGACAATTAAAAAGCATAATAAAATTAGTGAAGATTCCAAGATTTTAGAGGAAGAATTAAAAGAAATATTGAAATATGAAGAACCATCTTTAAAGAAACATAGGAGAGCAGATTTCTTTTATATATTCTACTTAACTTGGAATAATGAAGGCGAACCTAAAATAAAGGATTATTATCCCAAAAATGAAATTCCTTTACTCAATCTCCGAGAGCTCACTTCTCAATTATATTCTACCTTAATAAAAATGTATAAATTCGAAGAAATATCAGAATCAAGCCAATTTACACTCAGAGTTGTAAGAGATTTAGTAGATGCCTATGCATTAGTGGATAAAAGCAACACTAGTTCCCAAACTGGAGCAGACACATTTATGCTTTGTGCAATTACACCCAATTCTCATTATTTACAATCAAAAATGATTAGAGATGTTCTTAGTAAAATCGCTTCAAAGATACAAGCAAATAAGGAGTGGAATATAAGGGATTATTGGGAACAATTACTAGAAATTGAATAGATTTCGTGAAAATAATCTTAATAAAATTCTAAAGTTGTGATTATTTAATAGTCATTTTTGAAATAATTAATAAATACTATTTTATTCAATTAATAATTACATTATTTCATTAAAATTGAGTAATTTACAATATAAAATTGTCAATATCATAGAAATATTAGGGGAGTTTCTACCTCAGTGAAAGAACAAGAATATCAGCAAATGATAAAACGCTGTCTACGTTGCTCTATATGTAAATGGATTCCACAATTGCAAATTAAAAGTCAAAAATACGCTACAATTTGTCCTTCCATAGATTTATTTAATTATCATGTATATAGTGGAGGTGGACGTATTATTTTGGCCCTTGCTTTGGAAATGGGAAGAATTAAACCCTCAGAAGAAATACGGGATATCATATATAAATGTACCGAGTGTGGGGGCTGTGCTGTATCCTGTAAGTTTCTAAACACTTTAGAACCACTTGAAATTATAATCAAACTCAGAGAAAAGCTAGTTTCTTCAGGATTTGGACCAATGCCAAAACAACAACAATATATTGAAGCTGTAAAGAATGAACATAATCCTTACAATGAACCTCATGGAAAAAGATTAGATTGGCTTCCAAAGGATATTAAGTTAGATCCTAGTGCTAAAACATTATATTTTGTTGGATGCACTTCCTCTTACAGGAGGAAAGAAATAGCAATAGCAACTACTCGCCTATTGAATGCTGCTAATTATCCCTTTAGAATTTTTGATGGTAAAGAATTTTGTTGCGGAAGTCCTGTTCTTAGAACTGGAGATAAAGAATCATTTCTAACCCAATTGAATAAAAATATTGATATTATTGAACAAGAAGGAATTGAAACTGTTGTTTTTAGTTGTGCGGGGTGTTATAATACCTTTAAAGTAGAATATCCTTTAGAAAGGGATTTTAAGTTCAAGATATTACATACAACTGAATTATTTAATGAATTAATTGAAAATTCTAGATTGCAATTGAATAATCAAGTTCCCTACACTGTGACTTATCATGATCCTTGTCATTTAGGGCGTAATTCAGAACAATATGACGAATGGGATGGAGATGTTTTAGATTTGATGCCTTTAATTTCTATCAACATGCCTGAAAAACCTAAAAGAAATGGATCAAACGGAATTTATGAAGCACCAAGAGAAGCTCTAAAAAAAATTCCTGGGCTAAAGCTTGTAGAGATGGAACGAATTAAAGAATTTTCATATTGTTGCGGTGCAGGAGGAGGTGTAAAATCAGCATTTCCAGAATTTGCCACTAAAACTGCAAAAATTCGAATCGAGGAAGCCGAAGATACTGGATCAGATATCATTTCTTCAGCATGTCCATTTTGTTCCACTAATTTAAAAGATGGAATTAATGAGAAAGGTTCAAGTTTAAGATTTTATGATATAAGTGAGTTATTATTAATGGCCCTTGATTCACCACAGAAATCTGTTAAAAAATCATCAACGGAGGTTACTTAAGTGGTTTTAAAGAAAGAAATTCTAAAAGAATTTGAAGCAGTTGTCGGAGAGGAACATATTGATGATGGAGATGTTATAACCAATGTTTATGCTTATAACTGGTGTATGGAAATTTTTAACTATATGGATGGCAAAGAACCAATACCATTCTCGCCGACACCTAAAGCAGTTGTTTTACCATCATCTACAGAAGAAGTTCAAAAACTTGTAAAGTTATGCAACAAGCATAATATATCCTTTAAAGTTCAATCTACCGGCCTTGGCCCCTGGAATCAGCCATCTAGTGAAAACTGCATTATTTTTGATATGCGTAGGATGAATAAAATTATAAAAATTGATGAACAAAATCTCTATGCGGTTATTGAGCCATATGTTAGTGGCGCTCAGCTTCAAGCTGAGACTATGAAGCACGCTTTAACGATCCACATGCCCGGTGCAGGTCCTCAGGTATCTCCACTCGCTAGCGCTACATCTATGAATGGTCCGGGGTTTACTTCTCCTTCTACAGGGCATAGTGCTAGAAATGTGTTAGGTGTAGAATGGGTATTACCCGATGGAGATATTATAAAACTCGGATCTTATGGTGTAAAGAATAATCCTGATTGGTACATTGGGGATGGTCCAGGTCCATCATTAAGAGGTGTAATGAGAGGTTGGGCGGGTACAAAATCAGGACTCGGAGTCTTTACTAAGGTAGCAGTAAAATTGTTTCCTTATCCCTGCAAAACAGATTATAATGTTAAGGGAACTTCTCCAAATTATGACTTTGATATCCCAGATTTCATGAAATTATATGTTATGGATTGTGGGACTTTTAAGAAACTTGAAACTACAATGTTAAGAGTTGAAGAGGAAGAAATTTCATTTATGTGTAGCTTCTTGTCTAGTTTTGCCGTAATGGCAATATTTTCTAATTCAATTGAAAGTTTGATGAATAAATTAGCAATAGGAAGGATGAAAGCCCCGCTAGTAGTAATAATAGCTGCTCGTACAAAACGAGAATTTGATTATAAACAGAAAGTAATGGATTTCTTATTAGAAGAATTAGGTTTAAAAAACATTATCGGGAAGCTCTATACCCCCAATCCAATATTCTATGCTGAAGCTCTTCGTTCGAATTTAGGGTTACATGGTTTTATTGCAACGGGGGGTTTTCAGTCTTCGAAAGGAGTCGCAGATACTGCAAATGTATGTCTTCGAAGCACGAAATCAAACATTTCTTTAAAGCAGGAGTATATTAAAAAAGGGGCAATTGCAAATGATTTTGGTGAGGGTACATGGATGACTTCATACGAATCAGGGCATTACTTTCATATGGAATCCCCAACCATGTTTGATCAAACAAATAAGAAGAGTGTTGAAGGAATGGCTGAATACATGGAAAAAAGTAATCAACTAGACTTATTAAAACATCTTGGTGCTCCCTTTTTTGTTGAAGGTAATCGAATGCATGAACTCTTTGGCCCCCATATGTCAAATTATCATATTTGGTTAAGAAAAATTAAAGAAACATTCGATCCTAATAATATATCTGATAGTGGGTTTTATATTTCAAGTTCATAGAATTAAATTAATAATGAAGTGTAAATAACAATGCCATATGCAATATCAGAAGGTCTGCGGATATATTATGAAATTTTTGGTCAAGGGAAACCGATTTTATTAGTACATGGATGGGGCTCAGATTTGAAGCAGAACTGGGTGGATACAGGTTGGGTGAAGGAACTTCAGTCAGAAAGACGTGTTATTGCTCTAGATTGTAGAGGTCATGGTCAAAGTGATAAACCACACGATCAAAAGGCTTATAGTTACAGTGTAATGGCCCAAGATGTTTTAAGTGTTATGAACCATCTAGCTATTTCCAAAGCTGATATTTTTGGCTATTCTATGGGTGCTTTTATGGTGATTCACTTGTTGGGACATAATCAGGAGAGATTTACATCAGTGATTATGGGTGGTATTGGAGAAGAAACTGAAGAAAGCAAGGATGCACGTTTTATAGCTGATGCATTAAGAGTAAAGGATCCATCTCAAATTACTAATCAAATGGGTCGTGTTATTCGAACTTTTATCGATTTAAATCCAAATAATGACCGTGAGGCTCTTGCATTGTCTGCCCTCCAAATATGGCCTGAAGGATATCCTATTCAGCTCGGAGGTGCTGGATTAGCAGATGTAGTTATCCCAGTCCTCATAATAAACGGTGAAGATGATAATCCATATGTCAGAAGTGACCAAAAACTTACAAATGCTATACCTGGTGCTCAATTAGTCAGAATACCTAATAAAAATCATATCTCAGTTATCATTGACCAACAATTCAAGAACGAGATCTTAAGTTTTCTCAAAGATCAATAAAGGAAAAAAAGGTGAAGAAACAAAAACAAAGAAATTAGGAGAATTTGTATGATAGAATCAAAAGAAGAAAATAAAAAAGTAAAGGGTTTTGCAATCCTTATTAATAGTATTTTAACACCTCTAAATACTAATGAAAAATTTCAAGAAAAATTTGGAAATACTAATGTAAAAATTCTTTTAAATGCCTTGAACTTAAATCATGCTGCAATTCTTATAGTTGATAAAGGATTAATTAGGGTTGAAAGCATTCCAAATAAACCAAAAGAAAATTTAGAAAAGCGCAAGGTGGGATGGGACGCTTTTATAGAGATGAATACACAAACTTTCCTTGCTATTGTTATGAATCGAATTTCTTTATTTAGAGTGGCAAAAATGTGGTTAACTCGCAAAATAAGAATGAAAGGAATAAGAAAATTGTTTATATTATTAAAAATAATAAAATTTTTAACGAATTTAAACGAGTAGATTTTTAATGAGTACAAAAATTAAAGAAGCTTGGTTAGGACCAGGTAGGAAGGATGGTCAAATTAAACCAATCACACCAAAAGATGATGCATTACATATTGATATGGAAAAGAAAGGAACCAGAGAATGGTGGTATTTTGATGCTCGTCTTGATAATGGATATACCGTTGTAAGTTTTTTTCGTGCAAAACACGAACGGACAGGAAAAACAGGAGTGGAAATTACAATCTATAAACCTGATGGGGAGAAAATACAGAAAGTTATTGATTATTCTCATTCTGATCTTAAAGCTTCTCGGGATATACCTGATTTGCAGATTGGCAAAAATTTCATTAATGTTGATTTTTCTAACCAAGAATTACCCACCTATGAAATATTTCTGGATGAAGGTGAATATGGGCTTCATTTAAAATATATTGCCAAAACTCATGGTTGGAAACCGGGACACGGATATATTGAATTTGGAAAATCAAATCAATTTGGATGGGTTGTCGCTCTACCTCGAGCAGACGTTGAGGGAACTATTAAGGTTAACAACGAGACTATTCAGGTAAAAGGTATTGGATATCATGACCATAACTGGTTAAATTTTAATTTTGCGATGATAATTGACTATTGGTATTGGGGTAGAATCTATTCTGAGAATTTTACTGTGGTTTTTGCTTATATTAAATGCAATAAAAGAATGGATAATTATCCAATACAAGTTCTTATGATAGCAAAAAACGAAAACGTAATCCTTAGTATAGGGGATTATGAGTTGGTACAAAATAACTTTGAATTTAACGACAAGGCTGGAAATAAATATCCAAAGACTTTAAACTTTAATTTTGGCAATAGTAATGAAATTATCCTCGAAGTTCAAGAGATAATAGATGCTGATAATTTACTTTATGAATTAGGACCCATAACACGTTTTTTAGCGAAAAATCTCTTAAGATTAAAACCAGGTTATTTTCGTTTAAATTCTAAATTTCAACTAAAATTACAAATTGAGGGAAAAACGCAAGTAGAAAAAGGAATCACGCTTCACGAAATGGTTATTACAAAATAAATGTATTCTACTTTTTTTCTTCTAATGCTTGTTTTGGGAATAAACGTTCTTTTAATTTCACTGTTTGAGTATCCATATCATATTCTACTAATCCTACTTTAGCCAGCTCCTGCACTGAATGTAATACAAAAGCTCCTCCTATACCTAGTGTCGTTTTTAACTCATCTCTAGTCATTACTTCTTTATCTCCGTGTAGTGTTAATAAAATTCGATAATGAGCCTGTCCTGCCCATATCTCCGAAACTAATACAGTGTAAATAGAAAGTAAAGCACGAACTCGCTCAAAATTATACTCTGCTTCTTCAGCTTCCTCAGCAACTTTCATAAATTTAGATAATTCGACTTTAACTTTCTGATATTCATCTAGTAATTTCATTTGTTCTTCTGTGAGACTACCAATTTTTTGATCCCTTTCTTGTTTTTCAAGTTCTAGCTTTTTTGTTTCTTCTTCTAATTTATTCTTATCTATTTCTAATCGCTGCTTTTCACTTTCCAAAGAATTTTTTTCTTTTTCTAATAGTATTTTTTCATTTTCAAGTTGTTCTTTCGCTTTACTAAGTTCTAATTTGTCGCTCTCGAGTTTTAATAATGCTGTCCTTGAACTTTCTAACACATCAATAAACTCCTTAAAACTCGCTTCAGCAGCTTGGATAGTTTCATCAAGAGTACTTAAAGTTTTTTCTTCTCCCATTGGAAACACAATTTATTTTATTCAATTATTTTTATTATATTTATTCAATTAAAAGATTTTTTAAACATGACTGAAGGGAATAGCTTTCATCGTAAGACAAAACTAATTTTAGGGGTATCTGTTCCTGTTTTTATTATGGGGCTTGTATCTTTTTTTACTGATGTTTCTAGTGAGATGATTCAAAGTATTTTACCCCTCTTTATCATAGACCTAGTAGAAGAAAATCCCACTCTTATTTTAGGTTTAATAGCAGGAATTACAACTGCTATTGCTAACATATTGAAAGGAGTATCAGGATGGATGAGTGATAAAATCAATAAAAGAAAACCTTTTGTAGTAGCAGGATATACTGTCTCTAATTTGTCAAAACCGTTCATAGGTTTTAGCCCTTCTTGGGAATTTGTCTTAGGATTAAAAGCGACTGATCGAGTTGGTAAGGGACTTAGAACATCTTCTAGAGATACTCTTATCTCTTTTTATGCACATGAAAAAGGAAAAGCTTTTGGAATGCATCGTGCTATGGACACGTTTGGAGCTGTTATGGGAGCACTTTTAGCATCTCTTTTTTTATTTTGGGCGTGGAGTTATTCTGCAATAATATTTTTCTCTATATTCCCAGGTTTTTGCGCCATAATATTAATTTTATTTATTAAAGATGTCGATCCAACAAAATTAGATGAAACTAAACTGAAATATTATGGAGTACAAAAAATAGATAAAGTAGACAAAAATTTCATAAAGTTAATTATAATTCTTGGAGTAATTGAATTTGCTAGTTTGGATATATTTTTTCTTCAGGCACGGTCTATAGCTTATATATCTTCAGGATTAATTTTTTTAATACCTCTTTTTTATTTGCTAACAAACATAATTTATATGATATTATCTCCTGTAACAGGGTCGTTATCAGATAAAATTGGACGTAAACCAGTGATTGTAAGCGGATTATCAATGCTGTTGATTTGTTGCATAGTATTAGCATTTCCAATAAAAACTTCATTATTTTCTCTTATAATTATCATTTTTATTTATGCCATCTATGGCTTCTATTTAGCATCTGTAGATCCTATTTCAAGAGCCTATATTGCTGATTTAGCAGGCAAAAATAAGAGAGGTCGAGCCTATGGATACTATTACCTTTCTGTGGGACTTATCTCATTAGGAGAAGCTTTACTTTTTGGATTTATTTATGATACATTTTCCTACACATTAGCTTTTCTTTATACAGCAATTCTATTATT
>JAHQWY010000177.1 GCA_029856445.1 Promethearchaeia archaeon | reverse complement strand
AGGGATCTTGTTTTTTTTGAAATATCTATGAATAAACGTAACTCTACCAGTAAGACCTGGTCCGGTGATTGTTCCAGCTAGTCCTTTCTCTGTTCCTGCGATAGCTTTAATATTATGGCCTTGTTCTCTTAGTGTCATTGCTGTTTCGGCCCCTCCTCTCCAATAAGTATCCAATCCCCACACAACTACATTTTTCCCAATAGGCTTACTTTTTAAAATTGCTTCATCTTGAGTTAAAACATTAGTACGCCCTTCGAATTTAACTGGTATTGTAGCTTTCGTTCCTATAGCAAATACTAATACATCACAATCTAATTCCCTAACTTCATCATTTGATAATTCTTTATTTAAGTGAACAGGAACACCCAATTTTTTAAGCTGAGCTATCTGATAATCGACAATGTTCATAAATCGTTCTTTCTTATATTCTGCGGCTAATATATGCATCAATCCACCCAATTTATCAGTTTTTTCATAGAGTTCGACTTCATGACCCCGGAGTTTTGCCACCCGTGCAAGTTCCATTCCCGCAATTCCACCTCCCAATACAACGATCTTTTTAGGATCTTCAGTTGGTAAAAGTTCTTTATAATTATGTCTTTCATAAGGATTCAAAACGCATACACGGGTACATCCAATTAAGCATCCGATACATTGTTTGATATCCTCATATCGACCCTCAAAATATTTATTCGGAGTCTCAGGATCACAAATTAATTGTCTACCCATATTAATTAAATCGGCTTTTCCCTGTTGGATAAACTCATCAGCCATTTTTACATCAGTAATATTTCCAACGCCTATTACGGGAATATTAACCACCTTTTTTATCGCCTCAGCATAATGAATAAATCCGCCAGCTGGAATATATGTAGGAATGTTTATCCCTCCAGGTGTTCTTACCTGTATCCCTTGACTGACATCAATACAATCCACCCCTGCTTTTTCGTAAAGGACAGCAACCTTTTTTTGATCTTCTATTTTTAAACCGTTATCTAAAAGTTCTTCAGCTGAAATCCTCGCATATATAGGGTGATCCCCGATTTTATCCCTCATTTTAGCAACAGTATCTCTTAAAAAACGAGTCTTATTCTCCCATGTACCGCCATATTCATCTGTTCTCTGATTATAATATGGTGATAAAAAGTCGTGGTACAATGTGCCGTGCGCAGAATGGATCATCACATAATCAAATCCCGCATCAATAGCTCTTTTAGCGGCTGCGACAAATCTATCTTCAACTTGAATAATTTCTTCTTTCGTCATTGCGTGGATTTCTTTAAATCCCGTTTTCATTAAATCATCTTGCCAATTAGGGTTTATCAGCTTATAAGCAGAACTTGCTACAACAGGATCTACGCTGGAGGGTGCCCACACAGGTAGGGGAAATTTCATTATTGCAATCATCATTAATGCAAGTATTCCTCCATGTGCAAATTGAATACCAATCTTGGTACCATATTCGTGAATTTTATCGGTAAATTCTTTAAACGCAGGAATATTTTCATCCAATCCCAGACATGGTTGAATTGGGTTATTCATGGGATCTGTTGAACTTGCTTCAACCGTGATATATCCAGCGCCACCCTTTGCAATCGGTTCAAAAACATTATAGAAATTTTTTCCTGGAATTCCATTTGAGATCGAACCAGACATCATGGGAGGAAATCCAATTCGGTTTTTAATTTCCATATTTCTTATTTTTAACGGATCTGTAACTCTTGGCATAATTTTCTCATTTATTCAAATATTTTGTATTAATATTTAATCTACTTGATATAACTTAAATGTTTTTAACCTAACAAGTGAAAGAGCGATTTAAAAATTAAAAGCTATAGTACTGAAAAGAAAGAAAAACAATAACGTTTTTTTAGAGTTAATTTTTCTTTTGATTATAAAAAAAAATATTGAAAATATGGAAAAGGTGTAATTTCAAAAATGCCAAAAATATCAGATTCTATTACTATAAGAGATATGGAAGTTAAGAACAGGTTTGGTTTTCCACCTATGTTAACTTCCTCTTCAGATTTAGAAGGCTGTCCAACTCAGCGGACAATTACAGGATATGAAGTAAAAGCTCGTGGAGGAGTAGGAATAATGACATATGAAGCAGCACAGGTCGATCCATGGGCTAAAGGAGGAGGGGGTGCAAACATTGGGAATGATGCGAATATTCCTGCCTACAAGAAGTTAACTGATACCATTCATAAGTATGGCACTAAAATTGGGATGCAAATTAATAAAATGGCTATGATAGGATATACATTTGGGGCTATGGCAGGCGTGTTCGCTCCAGCTAATATAGGTCCATCTAGTATAGATGTAGCACATGCTACCTCTGCATTTGATATGATGATGCCCATGTGGGGAGACACTATTAGGACGAAAAATCTTAAAATTAGAGAATTAAATGTGGATGAAATAAGTGATATTCAAGATTTATATGCTGCAGGAGCAAAACGAGTTATAGATTCAGGATTCGATTATGTAATGGTTCATTCCGCGCATGGAACACTTCCTTGTTCCTTTTTATCCCCTTATTTCAATAAAAGAACAGATACATATGGTGGTACAGTTGAAAAAAGATGCCAATTTATAATAGAAGTTGTACAGAAAATAAGGGAAGCAATAGGTGAAATCCCTCCAATTATGGTAAGAATTTCTGCAGATGAACTTGTTCACGATGGAAACAGAATAGAACAGGGAATAGAAATAGCAAAAAACCTTGAAAAAGCAGGCGTCGATTGTATTGATGTTTCTCAGGGAATAATACTCAGGAGCCCTTTTGGAATTACTATTCCAATGTATTGTGAACCTGGATGTTATATGCATTTACCTGAAGCTGTAAAAAAAGCTGTTAACATTCCTGTTATGGGTGTAGGAGGTATAAATGACCCCCGAATGGCAGATGAATTCATTCAACAAGGAAAAGCAGATATCGTTAATTTAGGTCGACAATTGATATGTGACCCAGAAACACCCAATAAATATTTTAATGGTCAAATTGAGGATATTAAGCGTTGCATTGGATGTCTACAAAGCTGTGGTACTTGTGTTTATGATGCTTACAGTGGTTTGGATCATAAAGAACTTACTCCTTCGAGTGAATTAAAGAGGATTATCATATTAGGAGCAGGACTCGCAGGAATGGAAGTTGCGAGAGTTGCGAAACTTCGAGGCCATGATGTAGAAATATATGAGAAATCAGATAAAATAGGAGGTTTAATGCCTCTTGTTGCTGCCGAATATAAAAAAGCACGCTTTATGCAAATGGTTGATTGGTTAGAAGCTCAAATTAAAAAATTAAAAATTCCAATTCACCTAAATCGAGATTTGTCGAAAGAAGAAGTAAAGAGTTTGAATCCGGATATATTAGTCCTGGCAACCGGTTCAAATGCAACAATTCCAGTTAATTTACAAGGAAAACCCAATATTCTTACTCAAGACGAAGCAATATTAAAAAGTAAACAAATAGGGAAAAAGGTAGTTGTATGGGGACTAAATGCCTATTGGAAAGGCGGTATAGAAACAGTAACAACTTTAGGGGAAGAAGGATATAATGTTAAGGCACTTGTTGGTTCAGATGCAGTTGTTGGGCAATTGCTTATGGGAAATGCAGGAAGACGCATGTATTTACTCCGTTATATAAGAGATAAAAAGATACCTGTGTATACTAAAGCAAAACTTGTTGATGTCACTGATAAAGCAATTATAATACAAGATTCTGAGGGAAAGGAACAAGAAATTGAAGCTGATACACTCGTTTATTGTGGTGCTCGAATTGCTACAGGGAAAGCTTTAAATGAGAAATTTGAAGGAGTTGCGCCTGAAATCGTACTTATTGGTGATTGCCGCCGTCCACAAGACATAAAAGCAGTCATGACAGATGCTCAAAAATTTGCCCGAAGTTTGAAATAAATATTTTTATTGCATCGGATTTTTATTATATTATTTTTATATTTTTACATAAATATAAAAAAATTTTAAATTAGTCTATTTTCTCTACAATTTTTTAAAATTAATTAAGAGGTATGAATAGATATGAGTGAAGGAGGATCTAAAAAATCAAATAAATTATCTCATTACCAACCATTCATTTTAACAAAACCATTAATTATTGTATTTGGAATTCTAACTTTCCTAAATTATCGTCATTTTATCTCAGTTGGATTCACTGATTCTGGTACATCCTTCGATATCACTTTCCCCTTAAACTTAATCATATTTATAGGTATTATACTGGATCTTGTTTTTATAAAGAATAAGAGGATTTTTAAAAATATTGGTTTGGTGGGGATGATTCTTTCAATAGGCGGGCTTTTTGGTTTATTAATCTCAACATTTGTTGTTTTTTTCATAAATTTGGGAACAGCGACTGCAATTTTAAGAACATCTGGAGGATTATATTATTGTATCATTACGGTAGCAGTTATAATGATTGAGAGATTCCTGAATTTGAGAATTAATGGGAAATCAGAGAAAGAAAAAGGATATCTTAAATCAACAGATACCTTATTCAAGGTAGCCATTCTCCTTACTGGAAGTCTGACTTCAGTATTGTTACTTTTTTATCTAAGTAATATGGATTCTACACTTTATGTTCTAACACTCCCAGTAAATATAGCATTCACTGTAGGATTATTATTAAATCTGTATTCTGTGAAAAAAAGTAAATTTTCAAAAAATTTAGAAACCATCGGAGCTCTTTTGTTCGTAGGAGGTTTTTCATTTAATTGGATATTCATAAGTTATTTATTGACTTTTTTTGAGGCATTTATTTCTTTAACCCAATTCTTAGGAATTTGCTTCGGTGTTATTACGTCTGCAGTGATGGTTCGAGAAAGATATTGGAATTTAAAAAAATTAATAAATGATACTACTCTTTATGAAAAACCGGTTGTTAAGGTTGAGAAAATTAAAGAAAAAGTCCCAAAATCAAAAGGATTTCTTAAAAAAGGACTTAAAGTTGTATCAAAGCAAATGGGAGAAATAGCTGGTGATATGGTTGGAGATTTAGTTGAAGATAAGTTAACGGAAATTACAGGGAATGAAAATCTTGCAGGAGTTGTAGGCTCTATAACAGACAAGAGCGTTTCAAATTTGACTGAAAAAGGATTATCAAAATTAGCAGAAAAAGCAATAAGGTCTGAAAAACCTAAAGGACTTCTTAAAAAAGGATTGAAAGGAATAAAAACAAAAGCAGGGAAAATTGCCGGAGACATGGTTGGAGATGCGATATCTGATATAACCAGCAATGAAAAAATGGGAGATCTTGCTGGAAAATTTGCTAAGAAAGGAGTCTCGAAGTTACTAGATGCAGGGGTAGATGCCGTCTCTGACGCTAGAAAAATTCCTTCAAGTTCACAAGTTGCATCAGAAACTATTAAAGTTGACTATAAGAAAAGACTTCTTGGAATTATAATGGCAAAAAAACAAGTAAAGATTGAGTATGTCAAAAATATCCTTAAAATGTCTGATAGTGACATAATCGGTATGATATATGAATTAATAGGCAAAGAAAAAATTAAAGGAAGTTTCAATGAAGATGACACAGAATTTACATTACATTAATTAACTCTTTTTTATTTTTTTTTAGTGATTACACAATAGTTAATCATATTATCATAATCATATTGCTAGATTACATCCATGAGACAATTTTAGGATTATTAACTAAGATATCAACCAAATCTTCATAATCAATACCTAGAATCCTTTTTCGTAAATCATCTGTATCAATTCCTCGAGCTTTAAGATCAGGAATCATTGAATACGCTGTTAAAGGTAGTACCAATAATCTTTGCATTAACGAAGTTGCTTTACTTTTCTTGGACGTGCCTATGACTCCGTCATGAATGAATACAAAGTGGATTTGAATATTTTGTTTGATTTGATTCTCTATAATCTTAAAAAGATTTTTGAGTCTTGATTCAATCATAGTGCTAAATCCATATATATATACAATCGAAGTATTTTCTGACATTTTTTTACCTTTACATTAATACTTAAAACTCATATTTGCTTCAACTATTAATTGTGAAATTTCCTCACTAGTTACAACATGTATGTTTTCACTTAATTTTAATTCGGATTTTGCTAAACCCGCTGTGTTAAGGGCTTCATCGTGGATGAAAATCTCTAGACCGGACAATTCAAATAGTCTCATAACACTTGTAAAAGGATCAACATTTAATGCTTCAGGATTTAAATTTTTGTTAAGAAAGTAGACAGCATCTCCCATGAAAACAACCTTACAATCTTCTATATCTCCTACTGCTAAAATTCCGGTAGCCATACGGATGGATTCTATCACAGAGTTTTTTCCAAAAGGAGAATCCTCACATATAATGACAATTGACTCGACCATTATATCACCCTCCAGGACCGAAGAAAATAATTCTATCAGATTTAGCAATTAAATCAGAAAGTCCTCCTAATCCTTCTTGAAAAGCACCCTCTATGAATTCTTCAGATTTTATTCCTGAAAAACTGATCCAAGTACTACACGCTGCTAGTTTGGTATTGTATGTTTTAAAAAAAGTTCTTAGACGTTCTGGTAAATTTCGCATAGATTCATCTGTGATATCTCTCATTTTAATACTTTGAACACCACTCCCATAAAAAAAAATACCTAAAATCTCATGTCCTTTCTTAATTATGGCTTCACTTAGATTAATCAACGTATCTAAAGCTTCGTATTTGTATGGTTCTGCGCATACCACAAAAGTGAATGATACCATTTATATCTATATCAGTTTTTAAAAATTATTAAATTGGTGATAAGTTTTAATATTTTTATAGTTTAATCTTTTAGAATATAGTGATCAAATGAGTAAATAAAAAAAAGGCTTTAAATCATTACCTATTGTCATGACAATTCTCTATAAGTCTTCAGGAAGTTTTAATACAGGAATTCCTACCTATAGGTCATTTATTTCAAAAAGATCGCGAGGAGTCATTATACTCGATGAAAGCACTTTATCATTTGAATCGGAAGTTGATAAAATTGTATTTCATATTAAACTAGTAGAAATTCAAGATTTTTTTATGAGATTTCGCTTTTCTATTCCATATATTGAGCTTAAAACTATTAATAGGACCACTTATACAATATATCCATTGAGAAAACATAAGAATTCATATAATAGCTCGCTTGTTATGACAGAAGAATTATTTAGAGAATTAGCTAGATTAATATGTAATAAAGACCAACCAATTTTGTTTGATGCAATTGGAGTTCTTTATCCCGATTCCTTACAAAATATTGATCTTAAAGAAAAATCGTTTCAAGGACATATTTTCTTAACAGAAAATTATATTTTATTTAAGTCCTTTCAAACTGATATTATAAAAAATATTAAAATAATAGAAATTAAAGGAATCATAATAGAAATCGTAGACTCAACAAGATATGTTACCATCGAAACCTTAGAAGGTTATAATTTCTCTTTCTTATTCCTAAAAGAAAAGAGAAGAAAATTTATTGAAGATAAAATTAAAACAGAGAAATTTTATGATGTTTTGAATAATACTAAAATCTATAAAGATTCCGAGAAACTAATAGAAGTGGAACAAGAAAAAAAGGGAATAAAATGCTTGTTTTGTGGTAATAAGATAAATCCTGACGATTCAAAATGCCCATATTGTGGAAATAATATATAAAGATTCATTTTTGTGTAAATTGAGTTTCCTAGACCATTTTTTTGCTCTTCCTCAACATTTTCTATTTTTAGGTTGGAGACCCGTTAACTTTCAGTTATTTCAAACGTATAAATAGGATAAATCCAGACTCTAAAGATTTATATGTGTAAAAGACATTAGAATATTTATATAAGACAGAATG
>JAHQWY010000176.1 GCA_029856445.1 Promethearchaeia archaeon | reverse complement strand
GATATACTATCTCCTGTCGTTGGAGTTCCAAAGCAATAACCAGGGTCAAACGTACTAGATGCTCCTTTATATAGAGGTATTTGCCATGTACCTGTACTGGTATCAATATTTATCCACAAACTAACCATAAAACTCTCCATAGTAAAATCAAGGTGTCCATCTGCAGGATCTCCAACATTATAAGTCCCATCAGTCCCATAATTATATGCATTGCCGATTTGACCTGTCGATGGTCGTATCACTGTACCTGAAACCATACCATTTTCATTATAAGAAGTAGAATCCTGAGTAAACCCACTTGACTCTGCGAGATGCCAGACTCCTTTATATGAACCATCCCACACGCCTGTAGGATTTTCACGAGCACTCATAGTAGAATTCCCATAATACATTCGAATATAGGTATCTAGGGAGGTTGAAAGCTCAGGAATTCGCACCCACGCAACTAACTGAGCATGGGTTCCATTATGGTTTTGATTAAATATTTCTATCTCGTGATCTAACCATATAGATCCTAATGAAAAAGCAATATCATCTCCATCTAATTGAACATCATTATGTAAGTCAGAATCGAAAAGACATATTAGCACAGGAAAATTTGAATGGTAACCAGTTCCAAAAACCTTTTGATTATCAATTTTAATATTCTTATAAAATCTAAAATAGAAATCATCATAAGGTTTATCATCCTCAACTTTTGTCTTATTTCCTAAAGAGTAAAATGAATTCGGATTATATTGATTATTATATTCAGTCTTAATCCAGTCAGCTGATCTAGCAATATAGGAAATACGCACTTCGTCCATTTGTCCATCATAAAGCTCTACACCCTTATGATAACTGCCGATTTCAAAGTCATCTGTGCGTTTTTGAATGGTTTTAGAAACAGATGAACCAAATTGATTCCCATTCCTATATGCTTTCATTTGTGAACCATCATAAGTAAGACCAAAAAACTGCCACTCATTTTGTGGCACTCCACTGCCAAAATAAGATAAACCGCCCTCACCATCATAACCAATAGTATTGCCATCACTTATGGCAAAATATCTGAAATTAGATCCTTCGGTGTCAAAATTGATTAAAACCTCCCAATCAGGGTGTAACTCCGGATTAGCCCATAATGAAAACGTGAACGCTTGAATAGTAGTAGGTTTTATAGATATAAGATATTCTGTACCACTTGAATCAAAATTAAATCCATACCCTATTTGCCCATCAACAAGATCAGAAATATCCATATTATTACCAATTAAATCTATTTTATTTGTGGAATCATTAATTAAATCAGTTGGATTATCATTTAAATGGTAAACTGCGACATAATTTGAATCCCAAACACCTTGAGGATTTTCTTGGGCACCCATTGTAGAATTCCCGTAATACATACGAATAATTGTATCAACTGAGGGTGATAAAATTGGAATGCAGATCCATGCAATTAATTGAGCATGCGTACTATTATAACTCTGATTAAAAAGTTCAATTTCATGAAATAACCAATCAGTACCATTATTGAACGCAATATCATCGGCATCTGATTGAACTTCTTCATGTAAATCAGAATCAAAAAGAGAAATAAGAATTGGAAAATTAATAAGATTAGCAGGTCCCGAAACTTTTGTATGATCAATTGTGATTTCCTTAAAGTATTGAAAGTCTAGTATCGAAGGAACATAGACCATCTGGATACCACCAGCATTATAAAATAAACTCGGATTAATCTGATTATTATATTCCGTTGCAATCCAATCAGAAGAAAGAGGACCCTTTAGAACTCTAAACTCCGAGATTGCTCCCGATCCCCATACTCTTGTTCCATAATCTGATGCTATACACAAGCTATTCCAATCAGAGTGTGGGTAATCAAGATCAGAATCAACTTTAATACCATCTATGGTGGTACCATTAAGATAAAGGGTCGTTGTCCGAATTGGTACTGAGAATCTAAATGTATAATGAAACCAAGTATCAGGAGCCCAAAGATTTTTAGTCCCATCGCAAGAATCACTATCATCCACTGCAGTTGCAACACTGCCAATGGCACTTCCATTATAAAATCTCAATCGTGGCATGTTGTTGCCGTATAGGGGTGTATTGCCACTAAAAAGATACATATGGTTACCACCGACTGTATATTCAGCATCAAACTTAAACCAAGTTTCAAAAGTAAATCCATCAGTTGGTCCTGAAAAGCTACCAATGCTAAGATAATCATCAATTCCATCAAAAACTATTGCTGTTCCTACTTTTCCGTCATATATTCGTTGATCAGAAGCGAAACCGTTAGTACTTAAATCATTATTATTAGATGTACTATCTAAGATATTAGAAGTTGATGGATCTTGATTCATATGCCAAACAGCCTCATAATTACTATTCCATACACCTGGTGGGTTTTCTTGAGAGTCTATATAAGGATTTCCAAAATACATTCGAATAATAGTGTCTTCAGAAGGTGAAACCACAGGAATACGGACCCAAGCTACTAATTGGGCATGAGTTGCATTATATGTTTGATTAAATAATTCAATCTCATGATCTAACCATTGAAAGTTATTAGAAAACGCAATATCATTCCCATTAACTTGAGTATAATCATGAAGATCTGGATCAAAAATTGATATCAATAGAGGAAAATCAACAAGATCGTCGGTACCAGATACTTTCATATGGTCTAGTGTTATTTCTTTAAAATATTTATAATCTTTGGCATTATATGGATGATTTGAAGAAGTTAGTGGATTTGTTCTTTCTGAATATAGATCATTATTAGTTTTTTCACTCTTTATATCAAGCATTGTAAATAAAGTAGAATTGAAACTCATCATAATGATTATTAAGATTAGCAGAAATCCTAGCGATTTAGTTCTGTTAAGTTTCCTTCTGAAACTCTTTTTAATAATTGTCATCTTATACCTTTTTTTCTATATTTAAGTCAGTTATTCTTAAAAAATCATAAGACAATTCAAATATTTATTTTTAGAGTAAGAAATTAGTAAAAGGTAAAAAAAAGGTTTTCTAGATAATAAATTTTTCTTCGATTATTTTTCGGATTTCAAGTTATAATAGGTTTCTTCAAGTAAATTAAGATATTGAAGCAAGACTTTATCAGATTTAGACTTTTGATCATTTGCGATCTTAACAACGTTTAGCAGATATTTAGGGAAGAGAAGATCGATAATAAAGTCAGTAAAGAGCGTATAATTTTCTATTCCTTCCTCATCCTTGAAGACTTTTATCATATTTGTGTCCCATAGCTTCTTTAGTACACTATAAATATCACTGACTCCTTTATTTTTTAATTTCTCAAAATCTTCCATCGTAACTATGGCAGTTCTCAATAAACGGATTGTTTCATATACTTCAGGATCAATTAAAATGTTGAGAAGCTCAATATTATCCTCTTCGGTCGGTTGATATTCATTAAAGAATTTCTGAATTTCATCTTGATAAATCTTTTTAAGATGTGCTGGTAAGCCATAATTCACGGGATCTTTAAATATTGTGTCAGGAGGTACTCTTAGCATGAAAATGTCTTTTGTAAGAAAGATAAGCTCGGAAGGAATTCCTTTTACTGAAGATACTTTTATTATCTCCCATCTAATAAGGTCAGCTAGTATTGCTTCTAGATCGATAATGCCTTCTAAATCTCTATCTTTTACCCAAATATTCAGCTCTGATTTGGTAATTACTCCATAATTTCTTAAGATATTAATAATCATTCGTTTGATGTCATCATGATAACAAAAGATAAGATTTTGTTCATTAGTAAGAGACGGATAGATTGATAAACGTTGGAAAAGTGAAGGAATCATCTGTAGATAAGAATCATTATCAAGGTTTTGAAGAATCACTTGCGCGACATTGGGCATTGCTTCTTCATATATATCGGGATCATCATCTAATGTTAAAAATAAAATGATATAATAACTTAGTTCCGGTCCTGTATAATATGATAAGATGTTCATTGAGCCAAAGGTTAGATTTATTGTTCCTTTTTCCCCAGAATATTCATGAGTGCTATAAACTTGCATCAATGCCTTATCACTTATAGAAATATCATCAGGATATTTAATTAAAATTTCTGTTCCTACTCTTTCATCCCATTTCATCAATAAGATACCTAATGGTTTTTGATCTTGAGTCTTTTCAATTTTGTGTTTTAGTTTTGTTTTAAGTGGTTTTTTACTCTTTTTAATTTCGATTCCTAATATATCTCCCAGTGAAAGTCCGATACTTCCCCATTTATCTCTCACTATCTCGCCAACAAAAATTTCTTTTGTTTGATATAACAAAGATTCTGATATATTTTTTTTGCCTTTAATTTCCTTTTGCATCTGTCTTACATTTTTAATAAAAGTTGGAATTGTCGCATGTTTATATACCCTATATCCGACAATGCTTCCAACAACTGCAATAACCCCGAAAATGATTATTAAAAAGTAGAACATTGGCATACCAGGGAATATCTCTTCCATTCCAACTACAATTGTTATGAAAAATTCTTCAGAAAAATAATCTTCTCTAGTTATACTGATAATCCCTGTGAGAGTTTTTGATTCGAAGAAAGCCTTCACATTGCTAGTTGGGAAATTAAGAATGTACGTTCCATTAACAGACTCGTTGAAATGATATTCAATTTCATTCATTATAAGTACTATAGAAGCATTTAATAAAGGAATCCCTCCCCGTGTAGGATCAGTTAAATTTATCTCAATTTGAACTATTTTCCCTTGGACGACATTTGTTTTAAAATTCTTAAAATTATTGCCCAAAGAATACTCAAGTTCTCGTATTTGGATAGTAAAACGAATCATGGCGTTTTTATATTCATAGTTATCTTTAGCTAATGTAACAATTATTAAATATTCACCAGCAGTTCTGTTTTCAGAGTCAAAATCTAAAACATGAGATCCATCATCTTCTTGAATTAAGGTTCCTTCGCCATTAGCAGTTACATTTCCATTCACGTCATATTTCTCCCATATATAGGATTGAGTTGTTAAATCTGCAATTCTCGCACCTGTTAAGGCATCTGTATATAAAAATGTAAAATTATATTCATCTTTAATATACATGAATTCTATAACTTTTGCAATTGCTGACTCCCCATTTATCAAGGTTAAGCGTTCAATTACAATAAAATCCAAATCTTTTGTTACGGAATTATAATTTTCTTTATCTATATGGAATCTCATGGTATAATGGTCTGCATCTATTAAAGAAGTATCTATTGTTTGCAAATAGCATCTCAAATTAGGGTCGTATTCAACTGTCCCAAATATTCCAGGAGATTCCCTAATTATATACACGATCTCTCCTAAAGTTTCATAATTAACTGTTCTTGAATAACTTATTTTGAAGGAGAGAGTAAAATTAACTTGCTGGTCAGTTACTATTATGGCTGTGATTATAGTATCTTTATTGAAACCACTTAATGAAAACGTCCCTTGGCCTGGAAAAGCATTAGAAATCTGAAATGTTTGACCTTCAATCGTAATGTTCATTGCAACTTCTGATGGAAAGTAATACTGATTACCACTTTTTATACCATTAATCAATAACTTCGCATAGGTTTCTTTCCAATCATTATCATTTAGACTTAATTGATAACTTCCACCATTAGGGACATTATTCTGGGTGTATGAAATATTTAAAGTTTCTAAGTATTTATTCTGGAAAAAATCTTGAATATACTCAACTTTAATAATAGCATTAAAAATGATATTTGGGTTGCTTTCAACAACAAATATATATTGATTGTCTATTGGGTATATGATTCTATCATCTATTATTAATACTCCATTTCCATTTTCATCTCCAGAATTAAGGGAATATCTAAGATTATCAGCAATGGTAATATTTAAATTAGTAAGAACTGACAGATTTACTTTCTCCCATGTAGAGGCATCGTAACAATTTTGAATCATAAAGGTAACATTCTTAATTACCCACCCTTGAGATTCTGATAAAATAGAAATTGTGTCTGAGATGTTATATTTCATATATTGAACGTTAATTCCATTTCTAATGAAAGATACATCGGCAACAATATCTATTGTGTTATCAAATGTTCCATTAATAATGAATTCGAAATTATTATCATGGGTAGGGCTTTCTTTGTCAATATTTAGGGTTATTCCTGTCCAAACGCCCAGATTGTAGTCCCATCCTGCATGATTGGAAATGTTAAATATACTATTAACTCCAAAGGGATCTAAGATTGATAGATTTATATCAGACGCATTGACATTCCATGAGATATTATATATATCGAAAGTAATATGGGATAGATTCCAGTTAGTGTTAATATTTGGGAGAGAAAACCTAAAACTGTGATCGGTATTCTGAAAAATATTTGTTTCAGTAGTAAAACTTTCAATAATTTCCCCGTATGCTTTTACTGATAAATCAATATTATCAGACCAATAAACTGATTGTATTGAGTCATCATTTTGAGATTGATTTATTATTAAATCATTTTCTAAAATATTTAATTGCAGGAGTTGGTCTTGAGGAATCGAATATCCTGCTTTTTGAGCTGAAACAAAAATTAAATAAGTTACATCGCTTTCTAGATTTACAGTATTGATAAATGAATAATGAGTTCCTGTATAATCCACTTCAATACCCAAATTTCCAGATAGAATTAGATCTGCTCCTTTTAATATTTTATATGACATTATATCGCTATAGGTAGGACCTAATAAATCTTCAGCCCCTATTGCTTTACTCACATTGAACATTATCCTTAGCTTCAACTGGGAGCCCCATTTCACAGATATATATTCTGATGGATTTAAAGAGATAAGTTCGGTTTCATAATTTTCTAATGAAACTTCAATATAAATGTAAAAGTCTTCTGTAGCAGATACTGTAAAATTTGTTTCTGCAACTAACGTTTTAGTAATACCAGTCATATTGAAATTTCTTAAAGCTCCAAAGAATTCGAGTTGTAAGGAATAATTGCTGTTTATCCCTGAAGAATTCAACCAGCGTAATGTTGCGATCCCATTATCATCGGTGGTTAAGTTTGCAATGCTTTCTCCTGTATTAGTAGCAGTTAATAATAATTTTACCCCACCAACTGGTTCTTTAGTAATAAGTGTCTGAATATTAAAGTTAATTGTTGTTAAACTCGCTTGAACTTGAATTGAAGAATTGGGTGCAGTTATATCCCCTGATGCGACTTTTATAGTATTCGGATTATAATTGTTATCTTGATAATACACAGTATAATTATATTCGTAGGGTGTAGTTTTCTTCCACCAAAATATTGTGTGCCCGCTACTATCGATCGAGCAGTTTTGGAGCTCGTGAGTGCTGTTGCCAACTATTACCCACCCAGAATCCAAGGAAACATCGTCAATGTCAACTATTTCAAAGAAATTTGAACCGACACTACAAATTAAGTCAACAATTTGAAATGATTGATTAATATTAATTGCTTCGGATGTGATATTGACAATTTCAATATGATTTCCTATATTTGATGTAATAGTAACGGTGAAATTATATTCACCTTGAATTAAATTCATAAATAAAGTATTTCCATTAGAATCAGTAAGGTTACTTCTCATTAAGATAGTTTGATTATATATTGAGACGTTTGCTGAAGAAATTGGGTTTCCATATAAATCAATAGCCTTAGCTTGAAGATTGCTGTACAGTAATCCTGGAATCCCCTGCTCTTCCCCTATTGAGTAAAATGAATTAGGATCATATTGGTTATAATACTCTGTTTTAATCCAATGCTTAGAACGAGTTATATTTAAAACTCTAACCTCATCTAAGAGGCCATCAAAATCATAAGTAGGATTTGCACATTGAAAATCTATACTACCATCTATACTCA
>JAHQWY010000175.1 GCA_029856445.1 Promethearchaeia archaeon | reverse complement strand
ATCAATAAAATTTTATCAATCCTTCTATTTGGAAGTCAAAGAGCGCAAAGCGAAACTACTGCAGTTTCTGATTGCGATTTGCTTATTATATTTAAGAATCGAGTCTCTAACCATCATATCAAAGAGATAGAGAAATATTTTATTGCTTTAGAAATTAAACATAAATTTAGAGAATTTAATAAGAAGTTAACCAAAAAAATATTAGGTGTAATCCAACAAACCACAGGAATTTTTGTAAGCCATTTCTTAACAAAAATTAAATATTGGGAAACCGCGCATTTTCATAAAATTTTTAGGGTAAACAGAGTATTTTCAGCAGTCTTTGCCCCTAGGAATATTGTTTTGGGAAACATATTAACAAATAGTACCACCCTTTATGGTAACGATCTGAAAGAAAAAATCAGACCCAAGATTCGAATTTCATTTATAGAAATGTTCAAAAGCATTATAATGAATCTTATGATTTCATTTTTTTCAATTGTCATATCCTTAAGTAAAAAACTTGATCCTACGAAATATCAGTTGACTGCTGTAAAATGGGCTTTAAGAGCTTCTAATTTTTATTGCTTTAGAGACTCTGAAACACTAGAAAAAATCACAGAACGTTTTATTTCTTTTGAAAAACCTAGATCTCAAAAAAAAGCTCATAAATTTTTTACTGGATTTCTAAATTTACGAAATACTCCTCGTAAAGATATGAATTTCATGATTAGATGCCCATTTCGTATTATAAAAATCCACCTTAAGGCTATCATCTTCAAAAAAGTGGTAAAAAGAAAAAATGATAAAAGAATTTTACCTAAGTTTATTGAACCGGTTATTCCAGATCATTCTTTTCCATTAAGATTTTAAGATTAAATGTAGGAAAATAATACACTATGCTGTATATTTTCCCACCTATATGTTTTTAAAGGGATATTCTTATGTTTTATTCATAAAATATAAATATTTTAAAATTTATTTAGAATTGTTATTATCAAATTTTTTTTTAAAAAACCGAGGAAATTATCGAAAATAATCTTAACTCTAAGGAGATTAACTAAAAGGTAGATAAAAATGGCTGAACAGATTGATATTCGTGAACTCTTCTTCGACATATTAGATATTGTCAAGTTCGAACTTAAGTTTTATCAGGATAGAGAGTCGCCTATGTTCGAGCGAATTGTTAAAACTCGTGTATTTCAAACCAAACTCCAAAAATTGAAAGACTTCATAATGACTTATTTTGATATTCTCTATAAAGATGAAGACAGTCCAATAAATAAAGCTGCCCTTCGTTCACAATTGGATAATATAGCCAGATTAACGAATTATTATGATGATTTATCAGACTTTTACAAGGATCATACGAAAATTATGATTACTAAAGAAAAATTACTTAGTCTAGTTGAATATTCACATATTGAGATATTATTCCTAATATTCACAAATATCCTAGATTGGGAGCATTACAAGAGCAGTCTCTTGTTTCCAACTGATAAGAATAAAGAAAAATTATTAAAAGAGTTTCTTGCAAAACTTGCATCAAGTGATATCAAAGAAGTAGATGACATTATAGATTTAGAACAAACTATTGATAGTTTTGTTCAAAGTTTAGAAATTGGTTCCTAATAATAGATTCTAAACAATAAATTATTATATATTTCTTCTCATCTTTAAAAATACCTTTTTAGCTGATAAAAGAAAGATTTATATTAATTTTTGTATGTTGGAATTTATAATAGAAGAGCTACTGCCATTTGGTAATAAACTCTAAGTATATTGGATTAAAAGATCTTTCAGAAAAGTGGTGAATAAAATACCAATATCCGTGAAATTTTATGGAGAATTGAGAGATAGACTCCCATATAAAAAGATGAAAGCGGGGATCCCCAATACTCTCAAAATCGAGATTAATGAGTTTAAAACTGTATTAGATTTACTTAAAGAGTTTGGTATCGCTGAGAATGAAATTAGTCATATCTTTGTCAATGGAGTATACAGTGGAGCAGGAAAAATCATTAAAGATGGAGATCGAATAGGTATATTCCCAAAAAGGATGGGATTAATGTTCATGGAGATTACAAAAATTAATTCTATTTATACTAAAATTACATTTCATGAAGAATTAAAAGAATTTGGTCTTAAAGAAGCAATAGTAGATTTACCAGAAGGTAGCACATTAAATTCCATTTTAAATAAATATGGACTGTCTAACAAAAGACATCAAATAGAAATCATAGTTAACGGCAAGCCTATCCATGAATCTGACTACATTTTAAAAGATTGGGATAATATCGCAATTTTCTCTTTATAATAAGGCTACTAAATTTCCTACAATTTAACTTTAAACATTTTATATCTCTACATAAAAAATTAGTACTTTATAGTAAGAAAATGGCATATTACCTTTTATCTCGTGAAAAAAATGACTATACATACTTTTAAATTTATGATTCTTTATGTAAAAGTTTAAGATATAGAGATAATACAGATTTGGGTTAAAATTATAAATATTTTTCTTGAAAATGGACGATTGTTTCGATGAAATCTTAAAAGTAAGTAGCAAGTCTGATGTGACGCAATATAAGGTGCTTATTAAGTTGATGAAAGATCTCGAAGAAGGAATATCAAACACTTTAAGATTTAGAAATTGCTTACTTTTTTTAATCAACTTATGTTTTGAACAGGAATATTGCGATTATACAGATCGAATAGGAAAACACACCCTAGACCTTTCAGAAACTGAAAAAACTCAGATGCTTGAAATTTTAAGATGGGAAGTCATCAATTAAAAATCTCTAAAACACTGTGAGATCTACTTCTTTCCAGTTATCATATTGACTAAATATATCATCAATTTTCTCTAAAGTGTCTATTAGTGCAATTTTTGTCTGATCATCTTGTTTAAAAGTGTCCACAATCACATCATATAAATCTACTTCGTATTCTTGGGTAAGATCTGATATTTTCCTTAAATCCTCTTGCTGAATCCCTTTATCTTTTAATTGGTTTAACGCATATTCAATTTCTTTCTTTAACTTAACGGTTGCATTTAAAGATTTAATACATTTATCATATAGTTTTTGTTCCTTATCTCTTATGACAGTCTCTTCTTCCGATAACTCTTGGCTTTCTTCTACTATTTCAAGTCTTTCATTTAATAAGTATTTTATACGTTCATAAATTTGAATTGCTTCTGAAATTCTCCTTAATCCTTTGATTAAATTTTTTTTACGATTGAGTCTTGCTTCAATAATCTTTAAACTAGCATCTTCATAATAAGTTTGAATTTCGCCAAAAGTACTTTTTTCCCATTCGCTAATTTTAATGGAATTTTTACTAAGTTCTCGTTTGAAGAGATTTAATTCATTATCTGTTAGGTTTGGTTGACTAAGTTTCTTGAATATATTATTGGTTTCATGTTTAATTAATAAAACTCTTAAATACATGATATGCGCTTTTTTTTCTATATTTGTAATGCTTCGGTTTGAACCTTCATGTTCACAGAATTTGAAAATTTTTAAAGCATCTTCAAGTAGCTCATTGAATTTAGCTTGATTAGTATGGATATAATACCTAGAATCCTGTACTTTTTGAATTGCTCTATCCATTTGAATTTCTAACTCAAAGATATAATCGATCAAACTCACTTGTTTTCTTTCTGATAATATTCTTGATTTATATCTCATATCCTTTTCAACATTTTTACTCGCAAGAAACCACAGTACTGCTGCTGGTAACCAAAAAAATATGGTAACAAAAAGCATGTTGAAAACGCTACCTAGTATCGAGATGAGTGTATATGATATTAAAAGAGTTATACCTTTACTTAGCTGTTCTGAAAGTTTAAAAAAGGAGGCGGATGTACCCTTATGCTCTGGCATATTCACATCAATCATAACAGCATTTCTATTGGCGACTGGTCCCGCTCCTAACATTGAGGCCATTAACGCAAATATAAAGAATATAATGTAGGTAGGATATGCAACAAATATTGCTCCAATGGTTCGAAATATATAAGTCCATAATTGATCTGTAGGAATTGGTGAAGGATAAGTAATCTTTAATTTATTCACTCCAATAGGTTGTAAAGAAATTAGTAAAATTATTGCAAAAGGAATTGATAATATTAAGCATGAAGTAGCTAATCTAGCTCTATTCTTTTTGTTTTTCCGAAAAAGTGTGTCTCCTAAACGAGCAAACGCAGCATTACCGAGAATATAGCCCACACCAATCATACCTGCAAAAATTGTAGCTGTTTGTAATTGTATTTCATTGGGTATCTCATAAAAAAAGTCAGTTACTAACATTGATGTTGTAAAATATACAAGAACAGTACCGGGTATAACAGAGAAAAAACCTTGAATTATTAAATAAATATTTGTTTTCTTTCTTAAAATTGCACCTAAATCTTTTTTAGAAATTCGATAACTGTATTCCAAATCTAGCTCAACCATATCCAGAAGTTCATCTTCACCTGCACCCCTTTGAGGGATTTTTACAAAAAAAAGCACAATAATTACAAGTACGCTGATTACAGCAAGTAAGAGAAATGGAAACCTCCAACTAAAAATTGGACCTAGGAAGGAAGAAAGTCCTTGTCCAGCACCATTGGATATCGAACTTAAAATAGCTAATGTACCAAACCAACCAGACCTTTCTTCAGCTGGAATCGCGTCTGAGATAATAGAATAACCAACAGGCAAAACACATCCTAAACCCGCTCCACTTGAAACCCTAGAAACAACTAACATTAAATAGGAATTCGAAAAAGCGGTTAAAATCATTCCAGCAGTCCACGAAAATGCTCCTGCCACTAATACTTTTCCTCTATCAATTTTATCTGCCCAATATCCCCAAAGTAAGGCAAAAAATGCACTAATTAATACAAAAAAAGCATCTGGGATAGCTATTAAAGCTTGTGGGATATTAAACTCTTCTCTAATAGAAGCATAACTAGGAATAAGCATATTAGCACATGCTATTGAGACAAAAAGTAATAGCATTACTAAAATAATTGGTGCAAGATCTTTGAATTTGACAGTAGTAAATCGTGCGATAAGAAATTACCATATTATTTTAATTATATTAAATAGCATTTGAAAGTTAAAAAAACTTACAAACAACTATTGAAACCACATAAATGATAATAGAGTTAAGAAAAATGTTGATTAATTTGAGAAAGTTGCGGGGGAGGAATAAAAACTTCTCTGAGTCCTGTTCTTTCTAAAGACCTAGCTTTTTCAGGACAATGATGGGCACAAAGCCCACAACCTATACATCTTTCAAGAATAGTTGTAGAAAGAGTGCCTATTAATTCAATCGCTTCTATTGGACACTTTTGGGAACAAGTTCCACATCCTGTGCACTTTTCTTCATCTACTCTTGCAATATAATAAGTTAATGTGTGAAAAGGGAAAATTCCTCGTTTATATAGTTGAAAAAGCTGACAACAACAATTACAACAATTGCAAAAAGCGTCTTCTTCTTGACCAGGATTTTTCAGATGAATTGCTTTATGTATAAGCCCATCTTCCTCAGCTTCTTTTAATATTTCTAATGCTTCTGCTTTTGATATCGGTTTACCAAAATCGTGATCTATAAGAAATTGAGCATATCTTCCAAATTGAAAGCAACTTAATTTCGGGTTTTCTAAGTTGCATGGTTCTTGGAGGTTATCTTTCCAATTTCTACAATAGCAATAATTAACACTTATAATTTCATTTCTCTCTATAATACTCTTAATAACTTCATAAGGTAAAACTACATCTTGATATTGTTGGATTTCCTTGTTAACAGGTACCACTCTATCCATTGGATTACCACTCTTAAATTGTTCCACAATTGCATTGTAATTACTTTGAGTCAAATGGCTCAACTCATCAAATAATTTATCCATTAATTTGGCTACTGCCATCTGTTTTTTGCCTTTTTCACCTCTCATAAAAGGATATTCAATAAGACCAGGAAGGATAGACACCAAGGTATAAACCATAATGCCTGTACTCCTACTGGGAAGCCCGATTAAAATCCCGTTATCCATTAATTCGTTAAGCATTTTATTTAACGTTATGTCATCTAATTCGGTTCTATCCTTAATCTGATCAATATTTAATGAGCGTTTCCTGAATATTAGAAGAAATTTTGCTTGATCCTCTGTTATTAGTGTCTGAAGCAACTCAATTAATGTATCATTTATGGGAATAGGGGCTCCTCCTGCACTTACAAAATTTCTTGCTGTTCTTAGCCACAATTTTTCAGAAATTTTTAATCATCTTTTTTACTATTTGATTAAGTATAATTCAATCAAACTAAATAGATATACTTATTTGTCTGAATTAGAGATGTTTTATAAAATATCTTCGTGAAATCATCGTTTCACGATGATTTATAGAAAATAGTATCTAGACTGTAGAACTTCAAATGAAGGCTGATGTTTTTAAACATAAAAACTATAATAATAAATAAGTTTTTTAAGCTTAGTGAAGATAATACTTAGTAAAGATAAGCTAAACATTAGAATAGTCTGACAAATAATATGGTCTCTCAAATTGAAAAGTATCGAGAAAAAATTTTAGTGAAATTAAAAGAGCATGATGTTAAAAGAGCATCTTTGTTTGGATCTATTGTGAGAGAAGAAATGACTGATGAGAGCGATATAGATATTTTAATAGAGTTTAAAGGAACCAAAAGTTTAATAGATTTAGCAAGGTTAAAAATAGAACTTGAGGATGTGTTAAACTGTAAAGTTGATCTACTTACTTATAATTCTCTCCATCCCTTATTAAAAAATCAAATTTTAACAGAGCAGGTCAAGATCCTATGAAGAAAAATGTGAATATATTTTTGGAACATATTCTAAAAGCGATTGAGTTAATTGAAGAGTACACTAAAAATAAGGAGAAATCAGATTTTCTAAAATCTGTACAACTACAAGACTCTGTAATTAGAAGGATAGAAATTATTGGGGAAGCTATTAAAAGCATTCCTACCCACTTTAAAGACAGTTATAAGGATATCCCCTGGAAAGAAATTACAGGTATGAGAGACATTTTAATCCATCAATACTTCGGTGTGGATTTAGAACTTACTTGGGAAGTTATTAAAGTGGACTTACCAAAATTAAAGAAATCAATTATTTCTATGTTAAATGAATTGTAAAGTTTAAAATAGAAAAATAAGATTTCTTGTCTCTATTTCCTTACTCGTAAGTGAAATCGTCAATAATCATATTACTAATTATTAGTTTGTGGTAATAATTTGATTTTTGTTATAAAAAATATAGATTTCATATTTAAATTACTACTTTTCTATGAAGACTTAAATATTAAAGCATTTTTCAGTATTCAATAAATTAAAAGGGGATTAAAAAAGATGAAACAACATCATAAAGAAGCTATAGAAAAATTAGTAGAAAGTATTAAACAAGACAAGAGGTTTTTAGCGCTTATAATTGGCGGTTCAGTCGCAAAAGGTATGGAAAGAGAAGATTCAGATATTGATGTCGTCCTTGTAGCTACTGATGAGGAATTCAAAAAAAGAAAAAAGAATAATATGTTCTTATATTATACCAAAGATGTTTGCGATTACCCAGAAGGGTATATAGATGGGAAAGTTGTCGACCTTCATTTTTTACAAACAGTAGCAGAAAGAGGAAGTGAACCTGCAAGAGATGCTTTTAGGGATGCTTGGATTGCTTATTCAAAAATACCTGAACTTGAAACTTTATTTGAAAAAATTCCTGTATTTCAGAAAGAAGAAAAATTAGAAAAAATTGAAAAATTTTATGCTCAGTTTGAATGTGCTAATTGGATTATTAAAGAAGCTGAGAGAAGAAATGATGATTATTTATTAACACGAGGGATAACGGATCTCATACTATTTGGGGGAAGATT
>JAHQWY010000174.1 GCA_029856445.1 Promethearchaeia archaeon | reverse complement strand
CATTTTTTAGAATCATATCTATATTTACTCTTATAGAGTCTTTTGATGATCTTTTCGAAAATTAATATATAAAATTTTATTTTCTATTGGTTTAATTTTAGAAAGAGATAGAAAATTTATATTTTTCATTTCTGTAAATCTCTTAATGAGATGTTTTTTATCAGTATTTGTAATATAATTAGGAATTATGTAGAAATCTGATTCTTCGATTTTTTCAATCTCATTCTTGAAAGTTTGAACTGATATGTCTTTGTTAATAGATTTTACATAATCTATTATGAAGTAAACACTTCCATTAATGAGAGTATTAAAATATTGTAAAAATGATGATTCTTCTTGAAAGTTTTTAACATAAATCCCTGGTGTAGATTTTATTATTTCTGTTTTTGATTGTGAATCAATCTCTTGTAGTTTGGTAAGGGCTTTTAAAAGAAGTAGTGCTTGAGATCGTTCATCAGGACCTAAATATCTTAATTTATTTCCAATAAAACTTATAAGTAGATTCTCTTTTTGGAAATATAGGTATAAATTATTATTTTTTCTAATGGAATAAGATAAACAAAATGTTTCCCTTATGCATGAGCATAACTCATATATTTTTAGTGGAGTTAGACCTTTATCAATCTGCTTTTTTGAGTACTTTATTATTTTTTCAAAAAGTAATAAGAAATTTACCAATCTAATCAAACATAATATAAGTATATATTTAAATCTAAAATTTACCCAGTTTCTTCATAAAGTCAGCACCTGCTTTCCCACCAGGTAAACCGGGCATTCCTGGAAATCCTTTACCTTTTTTCTGCATTTGGAGGAATCTTTTCATAAATTTTTTCATTTGTGAGTATTGATCCAACATTTTATTAATTACTGAATAATCTGTACCCGAACCAATTGCAATCCTTCTTTTTCTTGTTTTCTTAATTATTTTAGGCTCTATCTTTTCTTCATGGGTCATTGAGTCTAATACTATTCTCCATCTTTCGAGATTACGTTCTGCATCATCTTTTAAAGCGTCAGGTATGTTCCCTCCGCCCATCATAGATAAAATTTGCTGGAATTTTCCTACTTTCTTAATTTGAGATAACTGAAGGTACAAATCCTCAAGTGTAAACTTACCATGCATCATACGTTTAATAGTTTCTTCATCTGGAACGATTTCTGCTTCCTCAACTTTTTGAACTAATGATTCAATATCGGGTATACCAAGTAGAGTTCCTACAAATTTAGACGGTTCAAATTCTTCGAGAGCATCGATCTTTTCTCCAACACCTATGAATCTAATCCCTGCATTTGTAGCTGCACATGCAGATAAAGCACCACCACCTTTAGCAGTTCCGTCTAATTTTGTAACAATTATTGAGCCGAGATTAGTTGTTTGATCAAACGCTACAGCTTGATTGTATGCTTGTTGCCCTAGTGTACCGTCTATCACTAAGCAAATCTCGTTTGGCTTCAATTTTTGTTCGAGAATCGCCATTTCTTTCATTAATTCTTTTTCTTCTTTATGTCTACCTGCGGTGTCTGCAATAATCAAATCGTTCCCATCATTTATTGCTTTCTTAGTCTCTTGAACAGCAATTTTAATAGCATTTTTTTCACTCGGATTTCCATAACATTTTACTCCAATTTGTTCAGTCAGCTGAACTAATTGTTCATAAGCACCAGGTCGCCATGTATCTGTTGTTAATGCAGCTACTTTATATCCTTTACTTTTATAATATTTAGCTAATTTTCCGATTGTAGTGGTTTTACCAGATCCCTGAATTCCAACAAGTAAAATAACGTTCTTTTTCCCAGGCTTGATTCGAATTGGAGTTGGTTTTCCCCCTAGAAGGTTAATAAGCTCATCATGTACCAATTTTATTACAAAATCTTTCCGTTTTGCCTTTTGAAGTTTTGTATTTGTTGCTTCTTTTTTAATATTTTCTGTCATCTGGAAAACTAACTCAACTTTTACATCAGCACTTAAAAGACTTCTTTGAAGATCCTGAATAAGAGCATTAACTGCGTCTTTATCAACTATTGGGAGACGTCTAATCCTACGTATCGCATTGTCCAATTGTCTTCCAAGTTTTTCTAAAACCATTAAGCCTTTACTCAATTTTTTTTTTATTTGTAATTGGAATAGTTCTCAAAAACTAATATTTTTTTTTGAAAAAAGATAATATATCATAAAAGAAATGTCAAAATTAATTAAAAATATTTTGAATAAGAAAAAACAAACAAAGGTGGAAATGTAATTGTCTATTAGAAGGACAGAGATACAAAAGTTAAAAACTGGTCAATTTATTATGGTTGAGAGCGAACCTTGCGTAATTAAGGCAACAGAACGTTCTAAAAGCGGGAAACATGGTCATGCTAAAGTTAGAGTCGTATGTGTTGGTCTTTTTGACAATAATAAACGCTCACTTACCATACCTTCGGGCCATATGGTTGAGATTCCCGAGATTATAAAAGGTAATGCCCAAATCAATTTTATAGATGAGGCCACAGTAAATATTATGGATTTAGAATCGTATGAGTCTTTTGATATTGCTTGGCCAAAAGAGGAGGAATTAGTGAATAAATTAAAAGAACTCCAGGCTAATCCAAAAAAGATTTCAACTGCTCAAGTAGACTATTGGCAACTGGCAGGTAAGACTTTGATAAATAGAGTTTATACCAACTAGACAATAATTTAATTAGAAGTAATTACTCTCCCATTTTTATTTTTTTGATGATATATAAAGAATTAATGTCAGGCGCGGAATCATGGAAAAAAAACCCATAGCTATTGCGTGTAGATTAGATTCAGAAAGAGCAATAAAATTAGCAAAGAGAATTTTTGAGTTTTTAGTTAAAAAGGGAGAAGTAGTCTATTTAGAAACGAGAATTGCTCCTAAAATTTTTGCACATAATGGCATGGATTTAGCAGAGATGAATGCTGATAATATAAAATTCATAGTTATAATAGGTGGAGATGGATCAATTTTACGAGTTGCTAGTGGATTATCACAAAAAGATCCTCCTCCCATTTTAGGTGTAAATGTGGGCTCTATAGGTTTTTTAGATGAATCAAATGAAAGAACTATCTTTAAAGATTTAATGCAAGCATTAAATGGTGAATTTAAATGTGAATTTTGCTCTAAAATCACTCCTTATATAGTTAAAAATTCTGAAGAAATTAGATTGGACAACGCTTTGAATGAGATTTTAGTAGTATCTTCAAAGAGTTCTAAAGTTCTACAAGTATCTATAAGGGTTAATGGAGTTTTCCTAAATCGTAGCTATTTGGATGGTGTCATAATTTCTACTTCAACAGGATCTACTGCTTATAATTTAAGTGCAGGGGGTGCAATTGTTAATCCTAATATAGAAATTATGCAGATAACGCCGTTAAATAGTTTTGCAGGATCGGGACTAAAACCACTTATCCTCCCTATTGATTCTGTTATTGAAGTTCAGCTCTTACGTCCACGCTTAGATGCGAAAATAGTAATAGATGGACAAAAAACTATTAAGAAAATAGCGCCTAATACTAAAATTAGGATTCGAAAGGCAAATTCTCATAATAAATTTATTCGATTTAGTAAAAGTTATTATTCACGCTTAAGAAAGAAGATTCTTTCTACAGTAAGAATTCCTATTGATGATTCACCAGAAGAATAGTAATATGAAAGAAAAATCACCAATATTAATTTTTGATGCTAACATTTTCCTCACTGGTATTGATTTTAATTTATTTAAAGGAAGAATTTATACAACCCCAAAGGTCATTCAAGAAATTAAAGTAAGAAAGTATAAAGATAAAAATAGGAATATACTAAATAAAATTGAAGCAGCAGCCAACAGTAAAAAGTTAATTATAACTAGTCCCTTAGAAAAATATAATTATATTGTAGAAGAGAAATCCAAAAAAACAGGGGATTATCAGGCATTATCCGAAGCAGATAAAGAATTAATAGCACTATCATTAGAAATAAGAGAAGAACAAGATGAAATTGTTAAAATTTATACTAATGATTATTCAATTGAGAATGTATGCTCTGAATTAAATATCCCTTTCGCTTCCTTGTATAAGGATGGTATTGATTCAAAAATCATTTGGGAAATATATTGTCCTTTTTGTAAGAGTATACATAAACCTGAAGACTTGAATAAATTATGTGAGAAGTGTGGATCTAAACTGAAAAGAAGACCAAAAATAATCTAATATATTAGTGGTGATTATATAAATTGTATCATATATTATTATTGAAGGTGGAAAAAATAGGATAAGCTGCTAATATGGGCATTAAAATAAACGAATTAGTAAATGAAATCAAACGTACCATAACATTTGAAAATCTGTTTAAAAAAACCATTGCGATTGATGCATTTAATACAATTTATCAATTTTTGGCAATAATTCGTCAACGCGATGGTACTCCGTTGAAGGATTTTCAGGGAAACATAACATCACACTTATCCGGATTGTTTTATAGGAGTATTAACTTTTTGGAGCATAATATAAAACCTATTTATGTTTTTGATGGTATACCTTCTGAATTAAAATTAGATACGATTAAAGAGCGAAAAAAAGTTAAAGAGGAAGCTCATCAGAAGATGATTGATGCTAAAGATGCAGAGGATTTTAAAGAAGCAAGAAAATTTGCTCAATTTACCTCCAAACTTGATGAGAGTATGGTTGAAGAGAGCAAGAAATTGATTGAATCCATGGGCATCCCGATAATTCAAGCTACTTCTGAAGGAGAAGCTCAATCTGCTTATATGGTAAGAGTTGGACACGCATGGGCATGTGCTTCTCAGGATTATGATGCATTATTATTTGGAGCAGAGCGTTTACTTCGTAATTTCGCCATTAGTCGAAGTAGGAAAGTAAAAGATACAACCGTAACTTTAGATATAGAGTATATTTCATTACCAAAATTCTTAAAAAGTTTAGGAATAACCCGAGAACAGTTAGTTGAAATGGGTCTCTTAATAGGGACAGATTTCTTCTCTGGAATTAAAGGGATTGGTCAGAAAACCGCTTTAGATTTAATTAAAAAATATAATTCTCTAGAAAATATCTTGAAAAGTAATGTTAAAGTAGCAAATAAGGAGATCATTTTAAACCCAAAATTAGTAGAAAATGTTAAGAACTTATTTTTAAACCCTGATGTTAGGAAAGATTATATTTTGCCGAAACCCAAAAAGGTCAATTTTGAAAGAATAGAAGAATTGCTCATAGAGCAACATAATTTTTCGAAACAAAGAGTTGATAATGCTTTAGAAAGATTAAGAAAATTAGATTCTAACAAAACTCAAGTTTCTTTAGACGATTTTCTTAAAGTTTAAATATTTAACGAAAAGGAAAAACTTTTACAAAATTAATAATTAGTAAATTTGAGAATAATATTTTTTTCAAAATGAATAATCATGTCATCAAAAGACGATAATAAAGAAGGAGACAAACCAGTTCGTGAAGATAATGCTCCAAGTGTGGTGTTACGAGTACAAAAAGCTAAAAAAAGGGATATCGGGAAAAGTATCATAAGAATCGATCAAAAAACAATGGAAAAACTAAACATTAAAACGGGTGATGTTATCCAGGTTACTGGTAAAAAACAAAGTGCCGGTATTGCGTGGCCAAGTTATCCTCAAGATAATGGTTTGGGAATTGTTCGGGTGGATTCCAGATTACAGAAGAACACAGGAACAAGGATAGACGATACATTAGAAATTCGCAAAGTGAAAGCAGAAGCTGCTCAAAATATAGTTTTAGCACCTTCTAGCGTTAAAATAAGAAATAATCCAAGATTTGAAAGTTTCGTGAAAAGAAAGCTACTTAATTATCCAGTAACCATTGATGATTATATTCTCATATCTATAGGAATTAGCAGAGAAATTTCTTTTAAAGTAATTAGTTTAAGACCTAATGAAGTTTGTCAAATAAAACAAGATACAATACTCAATATTAGCGAAAAAATTACTGAAGATGTTGATGCAGGGGTCGGTTATATAACATATGAGGATGTTGGTGGATTAGATAGAGAAATCCAAAGAGTAAGAGAAATGGTTGAATTGCCTTTACGTCATCCCTCTCTATTTAAACGTTTAGGTATTGATCCTCCCAAGGGAGTTTTACTAAGAGGACCACCTGGTTGCGGAAAAACTCTACTAGCTAGAGCAGTTGCTAATGAAAGTGAAGCACATTTTATATCTATCAATGGTCCAGAAGTTATGAGTAAATTTTATGGAGAATCTGAGAAGAAATTACGGAAACTTTTTATTGAAGCAGAAGAGAAAAGCCCATCAATTATCTTTATTGATGAGATAGATGCAATTGCTCCAAAAAGAGAAACTGTTACCGGTGAAGTAGAACGAAGAGTGGTTGCTCAACTTCTAGCTTTAATGGATGGTCTACATGGTAGAGGAAAAGTAATAGTCATTGGTGCAACTAATCGACCTAATAGCCTGGATCCTGCTTTGAGGAGACCTGGTAGATTTGATCGTGAAATTGAAATAAAGGTGCCAAATGAAAAAGGAAGGTTAGAGATATTTCAAATACATACTCGAAATATGCCACTTGATAAGAAGATATCTTTAAATGAATTTGCGCTCATAACTCATGGATTTGTAGGAGCAGATATTTCAGCTGTGTCTCGAGAAGCAGCAATGTCTGCTTTACGAAGATATCTACCTAAAATAGACTTAGAATCTGAAATAATAGATCCAGAATTATTAGAACAAATTGAGGTCACTAAAAATGATTTTGAAGAAGCTTTGAAAGAGGTCTTACCTTCTGGAATAAGAGAAGTATTTGTAGAAGTTCCAAATGTCAATTGGGATCAAGTAGGTGGCTTAGAAATGTTAAAACAGCAGTTGGTTGAGGCTGTTGATTGGCCTTTGTCGAATCCAGCAATATTTAGTCGCATGGGAATAAGACCTCCGAAAGGTATATTGCTTTATGGCCCACCTGGATGTGGTAAGACTCTTCTAGCAAGAGCAGTGGCAACTGAGAGTAAAGCTAATTTTATTTCAATAAAAGGACCAGAACTTTTATCAAAATGGGTCGGAGAAAGTGAGAAAGCTATAAGAGAAGTATTTAGAAAAGCAAAGATGGCAGCACCTTGTATTATATTCTTTGATGAATTCGATTCAATAGCGCCAAGTCGAGGCAGACATACTTCTGATTCTGGTGTGTCAGAAAAGGTTCTTTCTCAGTTCCTCACAGAATTAGATGGATTAGAAGTGATGAAAGATATTGTTGTAATTGCTGCGACAAACCGTCCTGATATTTTGGATCCAGCATTGATCAGACCTGGGAGAATTGATCGCATATTATTAGTTCCTGCGCCACAGGAGGATGCAAAATTTGAAATTTTAAAAATATTCACTAAAGAAATGCCTCTTGCTTCAAATTTACAATTAGAAAAATTAGTAGATTTAACTGATGGATTTTCTGGTGCCGATATAGAAACTTGGTGTCGTGAAGCTGCGATGATAGCTCTTAGAGAAAATATCAGAGCAAGAAAAGTTACATTGGAGCATTTTAAAGAAGCTAGAAAAGATATTCATCCTTCTATTACAAAAGAAATAATAGAATGGTATGAAAAATTCGGTGAAAAATTGAAAAGTCGAAGGATTGAAGAATCAAAAGAAGATAGATTATTTGTATAAATTTCCTAACATTAATTAGAAGTTGGACATTCTACACTTTATATTTCCTTTAAAAACCAATAATGGTGAACCAAAATCGAAGCTCATAGATGGAACCAAAAACCAATAATAAATTCATTGATCGATATCCTCATAAAAAATAAAGGAGAAATTTTAGATAAACGTCTTGAAGAACTACTTAAAAAAGAATTTCCTTATATCAATTCCTTATATTTAGAGGAAATCTTTATGAAGTTGGAAAGTATGGGAATAATAAACGTTTTCCG
>JAHQWY010000173.1 GCA_029856445.1 Promethearchaeia archaeon | reverse complement strand
CCTTCTAAATCTTCATGATCATCAATTTCAACGCAGAATTCATTAAAGTAGCAGGGTTTTAGGAGAAGAATGTCTAATATTTCATTTAACGCATCTTCAGCATAACAGTTTAATCTTTTTTTTTTTACAAAATTATCGATATGTGCTAACCATCTTATCATGAAATTTTTAGATAATTTATATAAAGGTGCTAAGAAAGCAGAGTTTTCTCCAAAAATATTTACTCCAATCTTGTTTATTCTATCCTCTAAAATTGATGCCTTAAAATCTTTAATTGGAGCAGGGATGTCCTTGTTGACTAAAACACAATCCTTATCTTTAGAATTAAGTAATAATTTTACTAAATTTTCTGAAAAGATTAAATCTCCATGAGAGTATAGAACATCGTCATCAATAATATCTTTAGCTAAATATAAAGAATAAATATAGTTTGTCTTATCATAAACTGGATTGTTAACATACTGTACATTAATATTGGGATAATTTCTATCAATGTGATTTATAATTTGATCCTCAAAAGGACCTGTAGGTAAAATAAAATCTTTAAAACCCAGATTGATTATAATCTTTAGTTGATGATCTAGTATTGTAGTATTATTACTTATTTTAATAAGACATTTTGGTATTTTATAAGTCAGTGGTGCTAACCTTTTACCTATTCCAGCGTTCAATATTATGACTTTCATCTAATCTCCTCTAAAATCTTTCTTAGTTGAGTTTCTGTTAATAATCGAGGATTATTTTTGACCCTCTCTGGATTAAATCCGTTCCTTATTAAAATTTCAATTTCTTCTTGAGTTTTTATTCCTAATTTTGATAATTTTGATTCTAGTCCAATATTTTTGATGATCTCAGTTATCTTTTCTTTTGCTTCATTAAATGTGGATGCTCCAATTAAAGTGATTAGCTCTTTCATTGTTTCTTTTACATAATCACATCCACGTAAATCTAACACATCACTATTATTAACTTCTGAATTGAATACAATCATAGAAGGTAAAGTCAAAGCAACAGCTTGACCATGAGGAACATTAAAATATGAAGTAATAGGATATGAAATAGCATGACACGCAGTGGTTTTTGTTATATTTATTGCTTTACCTGCAAAATTCGCCGCTATTGCCATATTGTATCTAGATTCTTTATCTGGATTATGAACAGCATTCAATAAGTTATTCATTATTAGTTTGATTGCTTTCCTTGCATATCTTTTTGATTCTATTGTAGAATAGATATTCCAATATGATTCAATTGCCTGGCTTAATGCATCCATACCTGTATATGCGGTCACCCGCTTTGGAAGACTATATGATAATTCTGGATCTATAATTACATAATCTGCAGGTATATATTTATCACTTGCTAATGAATATTTAGTTTTTTTAATAAAAATTACTGCAAAATGAGTTGCTTCACTTCCCGTTCCGGCTGTTGTGGGTATTAAAACTAAAGGTGTTCCTTTTTTTTCAATTTTTTTTTTCTTTAAAAGAAAATCTTTGATAGTTCCTTTATTTATAGAAAAAACTGACACACTTTTACCAATATCTAAAGCAGAACCTCCCCCCATAGCAACAATCAAATCGAAAATACCCTTATTAAACAAATCTAGAGCCTTTTTCACACCCTCAACACTTGGAGATGGAGCAATATCATTGTAGTGAAAGAATTGAGATGAATTTTTAATTAATTTTTGAATTTTATTGACGTTCTCCTTGGTTAATGGTGATTTGCCTGTAATAAGAAAGATATTTTTGTAATTATTATCTGACAGAATTTTTTGGAGATTTTTAATAGAACCGTTCCCAATAAATTCCTTCATAATATATCACATTCTTAAAAATTAGTTATATCAACCTTTCAGCAGTTTTAATATCTTTTTTAGTATGAATCTCAAACCATCCTTTATGTACTTCTAAAATATCCACTCTAAAACCTCTATCCACAACCTCTTGTATAAGATCTATGAAAGAAGCATTTTCGAATGAATCTGCTTCATGAAAGTTACCCTTATGGCTCATTTTACACTCATTATATATTTTTCTTATGATTTCAACACCATATTCCGAGAAATAAGCTATCCCTGTAAATTCATAATCAGCCATATCCATATTAATACCTCTTCCTATTCTTATAATTTCGTTTTCTAATTGATATAAATCCCTATCTTGTTCACTTGGTTTATTTTTTGTCAGAACAAGTTCGAGATTTTTATCAATCTTATGTTTATGATATGTATAAGAGTTATCTAGAACTAAAATAATATCTCCTTTCGCACTAAGAAGGTTTTTTATTATTTGTTCATTAAATAGTATATCTGAATAGATGAAAATAAATCCCCCCTCCATTTCCTCTTCAGCTTTGAATAAAGAATGTAAAATGTAATATTTTTCGTACTCATCATTATCAATATATCTTGCACCCTCGATATAGAACTCTTCTTTTCCATATCCTCGTATGACTACAATATCTTTAATTTTACAGTTATTTAAGGTTTCTATTTGTCGTTGAAGAACTGGTTTACCATTTATAGGTGTCATCCCTTTTGGAATAATAAAATCTGGATCGCTTCCAGCTGCGGGAATTATTACTTTTGTTGGTCCTTTTATATATTTTAAATCTTTTTCTTTAACATCTAAGAATCCGACATCTTTAAAAACAGCTTTTACTGGACTACACATTGATTCTGCTTCAAATGTTCTTTTATATTTCAGAATCATTGATGCAGTTTCTTTCATTGCTTTATGAGCTGCTCTTAATAAATGATTTGCATATATAACGATATTAAATCCCTGTTCTACTAATTCATCTTCAGTAATTGTGTTATATGTGGTGGGAACACAAATTAGTGGTTTTCTGAACCCTAAATCTCGTGATAAATTTTCATATTCTCTCGCAAAATCTAAGATTTCTTTAGGATCACTTTGTTTTGAATGAATCATTATCCCATCTGCACCCGCCTTTAAATATTTTTTAGCTCTAAATATGGCATCCTTTAATCCTAAACCAGAAATTAAACTTTCAATACGGGCAACTATCATGAAATCATTAGAGATTTGAACCTCTTTCCCTCTTTTAATTTTTGTAGCAAATATCTCAGGATCTTCTTGATCTTGAATAGTCCCGCCTTCTAAACTGTTTCTTTTTGGAAATTTTTTATCTTCAATGATAACCATTGATACTCCCATATCTTCTAAAGCACGAATGAAATACTCGAAATTTGCAGCCTCTCCACCAGTATCCCCATCGATAATTAATGGTTTATTTGAGCCATTTAGAATCTGTCTAATTGTTTCATATCTAGATTCTAAACCAACTACCTCGATATCAGGATATCCTTTAGCAGCACTATCAGTAAAACTGCTAACCCAAAATCCATCAAATTCAAGGATTTCATCTTGGTATATTTCTTTTATATTATTTGCAATTATCGCACTTAGACCATTGTGTGCTTCTATGATTTTAACAATCTTTTTCTTTTGAAGTAATTCTTTTAACATATTTCTTCTTAAATATGGTAAAATACCACTGGTTTTTTTTAATTCCATTACAGTCACTCATTTACCCAGTTAGGTTTAAATCTCATAAATTATTAAATATCTTTTTGGTTTTGAAATGGAAAGAATATTAAATTGAACCTAAAATTAATTCAATTACTTAAATTTTCGAAAATTAATTAGGTTTATCACTTAATTATTAATCAAGAAAAATTAAAGATAAAGAAAAAAAAATATTTTATATATTACCTATAAATACTCTTTTCTTTCTGGAAGACTTTTCCAATCCAATAATAGAACTAATCCACCAATTAATGCTACAATTATCCAAAGTAAAAAAGCAGCCCAAGAACCAGCAGCACCAATGAGTGCCCCCGAAGTAAAAGTTGTAATTGCGGCTCCAATATATCCCCAACCATCGATAAATCCCGTCGCAGCCGATGCTGCTTTTCTTGTTCCAAATTCCATCGGTATTGTAGAAACTAGAAGTGCATGTGGCGCAAAATTCAAAATTCCAATTAATACCAATACAGGAATTCCAAAAACCATGTCAAGGGGGGGAAGTAATGTGTAAACTAATAGTATTATGGATAATAATATGAAAAAACCACACACTACAGGTATTCTTCTTTTTCCAACAAATTTATCAGAAATCCACGCACCTACAAGAACTCCAAAAGTGCCTCCAATTGGGTAGAATATAGATTTCCATACAGCAAATTTATCAGCACCGGTCACTTCAGGACTGAGTAAATATGGAAGCCAGTCTGTTAATCCATATCTAACCATATTCAAACAAAATAAACCGAAAGAAGCAAAAAGTACGGTTTTTGTAAAGAAAACTGTTTTAGCAGTGTACTTAAAACCTACAAATTCATCGTCTCTACAATCACCTAATTCCATTTTACCCTCAAATTCTTCCTCAATTGTTGGTAAGCCACATTCTTCAGGAGCATTTCGAACACGGATGAAAAAGTGAATCGCCATTAAAAACATAATAATTCCAGGAGTAATAAAAGAGAATCGCCAATTTAAATTAAGTCTTTCAGTTATAAATATCGCAATTATCCATGATACGACACCCCCAAGTAAATAGGATGTAGCAAGTCTACTTGACCACTTCCCTCTCTCTTCTGCTGGATGCCAATTCGCAATAGTTTTTACAGAAGGAGCCCATCCCATTGATTGGAAATATCCATTCAAACCCCATAATAAAAATGCAACCCAGATAAAATCAAAAGCAACTCCCATAAATAGATTGATGACGGAAGAGATTATCAATCCTATTGTAATAAAACGTCTAGCACCTACTTTATCACCTAAAAATCCATTAATAAATTGACCAGCTGCATAAGCAAGAAAAAAAGTTGAGCCAATAAGGCCCATAACAGCCTCTTCAATTCCGAATTCGGTTATGATAAATGGTTTCGCTATTGAAATATTTGTACGTCCAATATAGTAGATCATGTAAGTAATCCAAACCGTAAAAAATATACGCATTCTCCAGGACTTAAATGTTTTCTTTACTTCAGTTTCCCTACTTGAATTTAAGTTTTCACTCATATTTTATTTCACGTAAAAAATTTTATGTTATATTTTTCCATTTTTTATTAATTCTTTAGCATATTCAAAATCTTCATCTGTATCCATCTCTACCCATTCTCCCTGAATATCAACTGAATGCATCGAATATCCTCGGAAAATAAGTTCTTCAAGCATATCTGTTAAGTATGCTTTTTGCATTGTCGTTGCATCGTGAAATCTTCCCTCAAATTTACAAGTTTTATTATATTTCGCACGATTATAATTGCGGACTAAGATTTCTGCACCTTTTTTTGTAAATTTACCAAGTCCTATGAATTCTCCGTATGCAACATCTGGATTATAAAATTTTGAAAGATGCTTTATTTTCCCGTGTTCTACAATAGCTAATTCAGCTTCGTCTGTAGGATGTTTCGTGCGTTCTTCATATCTTTTCCTCCAGTCAGTATCTACGATAAAACTAAAATCATGAGATGATTCCAATAGTTTTTTAACGACATTTTTACTATACAAGATATCTGAATAGGTGAAAATAAATCCATCTTTCATTGCCTCCTCAGCATAAAACAAGGATTCGAGAATATTATTGTTATAAAAATCATCATTATCATAATATGTAATATTTGGTAAGTCAATTGTTTCTTTTTGATATCCTCGTATAATTACAAAATCATCAAGACCAAAAGATTTAAATATATCTAAAGTCCGTTCAAGAATGCTTTTTCCTTCAATTTCTAATAAACATTTAGGTTTATATTCAGTTAGAGGTCTTAATCTTGTACTTGGACCAGCAGCTATAATAATTACTTTCATCTCTCTTACATCCATATTTTCTTCATATCTTCTTACGATTCGCTCTAGTAGCGAAATATGCTCATTAAATTTTTCAGATGTTTTTTTATATCCGACTTTTTTAACACTCTCATAAATTTTCTTAATTTCTTCAGGATCTGTATATTTTCGTGTCGGCATATTATTTTATGAAAAGCTTGATAACTTTAAAAGGGCATTTACCTAAATAAACTTTTACAATTTCAATTTTCAACAAATATCTTTATTAGATAGGAATCTATGAAACCTTATATAGGTAAGTTAATTAGATTTTCACTTAATTATTAGGTAATCATACTATTATATACCTAAACTCAATTATATCATCACTCTTATTCAATAATCTAATAAAACTCTTAGGAGCGTCAAAAGAAATTTTTTGTAATTAAATAGGATTTTTAAGAGGAAAAAGAGAATTAGTTAATTGTAAAATTTTCTAATATGCTTATTAAAATATAGAGGGAAATACAAAATCCAGACCAGAATTTCCTTCCATCTTTGCAATAGAAGTTTTCTTCGCTTGATTAACGATCTGATTACAAATTTCAAATAACCAGTGTCTTTAATTTGATCTGATACATCATTTAATTCTGTATCTAATATTATAAGTTTTTTCGTGTATTTTTGATATTTCCTTCGTAATTTTTTTAATCCATAACCAGTCATTCTATTATAAATTAAAATCATAATTATACTATGATTTTCGATAGAATTGAATTTGTTAGCATCAGATAAATTTATTAAATTATTTTTAATTTCAAGATTTTCCTTAAGGAATTTTACTAATTGAGGAGGGAACTGGTTTGGAATGAAAAGGTTTTCGGATTCTAAAGAAGCTAAGAAACTTTGATTATAGATGTCGTTTAAAGTATTTTTTAAAATCCCATAAGCTTTTTTTTCGGTTTTTAAATAGAACCGAAAAAACTCATTAAAGATTTTTGGATTAGAATTCTTGATATCTACTTTTTCTAAAGGATCTTCCTTTAGATTATATAAGTTAAATTCTCCATTGATATTCAACAGTTTCCACTCATCTTTGGTGATCATTGTTTTTTTAATCGTTTGAAACATTAAATAACAGTCTCCTCTTACTTTTCTATCTTTATTAACATCCATATCTTCCTCAATTAATTTTTTGAAAGAAATTGATTCTCTTTCATGAGTGGCTTCTATATTTAAATAATCAAGAATAGTCTCCATAACATCAATTAAATAAACTTGTGTTTCAATTGTTTTTGATTGTGTTTTTGTTAAATTTGATGGAATTTTCAAAAATAAAATTGGTTGCATTGAAGAGTGGTGAATATCATCGAAGTGCATTATTTTTCTCTTTTTATATAAATTTTTATCATAATAACCATGATCAGAACTAAAAATGAAAATAGAATTATCCCATAAATCTTTATCTCTAAAATAATCTATAGTTTTGTTTAAATAGGAATCAGTTTCAGGGTCACTTGCCCTGAAAAATAAAAGGAAGAAATTATTTTCGCTAGGTGTAAAATGTTCCATTTTTTGGATGAAAATCTGATACACTTCCTTTGCATCTAACCAACGATCTCCCGGATATAAATTTTTATTGTAATATGGATTGAGAATATTTTTAGTAATAATTGCTTGTTCTCTTCCAAATATAATTGATTGGATATTGTAATTAGCCTTTTTTAAAGGAGAGATATTATTATCTTTAAAACTAGGAAGATTTTCAATTGAACGATAATAATCAGGAATCAAATAATAAGGGAATCGTCCGGTTAAAAATGAAAGAAGAGATAAGTTTGTTGAAGGGCATTGAGAAATTGCATTTTCAAAATAAAAACCTTCTTTATTAATCTTTAATTTTTTGAGAATAGGGAGCAGACCATGTAAATCAGCTCTTTCATAATTACAGATTCCATCAATAATGATCCAAAAAATGTTCATATTGATACCTTAATATCTTTTTCTTCCAGAGAACTACTATTGTCTTAAAGAAAATATTTGAAAGGATAAAAACTTAATCCCCTATTATAGAATAAGAGATTTAAATCGGTAAGAAAATATAAATTTAAAAACAACAACTAATTA
>JAHQWY010000172.1 GCA_029856445.1 Promethearchaeia archaeon | reverse complement strand
TAGGAATTTAATAATTGTTTTGCCATTTTTTCTGAACCATTATAAATGATTTTAGTTTGAATCATTTCTTGAGGATAATATTTTATTCCCGGAGGAAAAGAACTATCTTTCCACCCACCTAAAGCGGTACTAATATTTGCTTGCATTGGTTCTGTATTAATATATAAACTTCCTGCTTGCAATTCCATGGTGAACTTTTCGATATATTCAACTGGAGTGTATACGACTGCTCTCATACCATAATTTGAATGGTTTGCTAGAAAAATTGCATCCTCAAGACTTTTAGCTTTTGTAATACTCCTAACAGGTCCAAAAGCTTCCTCACGCCATAAAAAAGGAGCTTTCTCAAAATCAAGTATGTTTTCTCTTGGGATTTCTACTAATGTTGGTTTGTAAAAGAGTCCATAACTTTTTCCTGTGTCGATTTTTTCAGCACCGCATAGAATTTTCACACCTTTATGTTCTTTTGCTTCATTTACCATCACTTCCATCATCATTAAAATTCGACGCGAACCAAGAGGTCCTAAGTCAGTTTCAGGATCTTGAGGATCACCCATTTTCAGTTTTTCAATCTCTTTTTGGAGTAACTCAAGATAATCCTCATAGATATCTTCATGAACTATTATTCTTTTCATAGAGAAGCATTGCTGTCCTGAATTTGTAAAGGAAGCAATAATATTCCATTTAGCTACTAACTCTAAATTAACACTTGGCATAACTATTCCTGCGTCATTACCAGCACATTCAAAGACAAAATTTTTAAAAGGTTGAGTTATCATATTAACGCCTAAGTATTTTCGAATATTCTTTTTTAAGAAATCTGAGTAATCTATCAAAATTTGTTTAGCAGTATGGGAAGCTGCTACACATACAATATTTTTAACCAAATTTGATTCAATGAATACTTTTGTAGCAAAATCGCCTGGACTTATAACTAAATCATAAGCCTCATTAAAAGGAAAATTGCTCTCGTTAATTCGATCAATACAATATTTCATTGTTAATGGACATGCTGTAGAAGGTTTAATTATAGCGGGATTTCCAGTTAAGAAACTCGCTCCCCAAAAATACATTGGTAAACTCATTGGGGTATTCCGTGGTGTTATTCCAATAGTTAATCCCATTGGTTGCTTTTTTATTACAGATATTTTATTTGTATCAAGATCTGGAATCGTTTCATCATTGAGAGGAAAGATTCCGCTTTCAAGCAACCAGTCAATATTATTATATGCTTTTGTTATCATTTGAAATTCCCATTCAGAATACTTAATAGGAAGCCCTCCTTCTCTTACAATTATCTGTTTAATTTTTTCCTTGTCTTTAATCAAGACTTTTGCGATGTCTTTAATAGTATCAAGTCTTTCATCAAGAGTGGTGTTTAATAATTTATATTCCCAGTTAGATGTTCTCTTTATCTTTTCTTTTATTGTCTCCTCCGTATCGGCTTCAAGAGAATCAATTAATTCTCCAGTATATTTATCTAAAATGTCTAATTTCATTATTATCAAGTTTTTTTAAATTAATTTGATTCTGAATAATTCTTATACCATTTAATAGTTTCTACCAAACCTTCTCTTAAAGGAGTGATTTTGTAGTTCAATTTTTTTATTGCTTTTTCCGATGAATAAGAACGGTGATATTTTATTGCATTAATCGCGTCCCGAGTTAAAAATGGTGTTTTTTTAGTGATTTTTGCTTTAATTTCCAATAACCATGCGTATACTTTAGCAATCCACATCGGAATCCTCTTTGCTTTTTTATCCCTAGAAATCTCAGCAATTAAATTAAGATACTCTACAAATTCTATATTTTCTCCCCCAAGAATAAAATCTTCTCCGGATATATCCTTGTTTTCGACCACTTTTGCTAAACAGTCTACTACATCATTTAAGTATGAGAAACATGCAATAGATTTTCCTTCCCCGGGACATAAACCTAAAGGTAGAATTTTTCCCCTCATAATATCATATAGCATTCTACCGAAAATATTGAAGTCTCCTGGTCCATATACTATCCCTGGATAAAAACTAGTCACGTCTAATCCTTTAGGGATATATTCTTCTACTAACTTTTTCGCTTCACATTTAGATCTTTCATATTCCATACAAAACTTTTCATTTTCATGATCTTCATCAACCGGTTCTGGAGAAGTAGGGCCTAAAGCTGTAAAAGAACTTAAATAAAATAATTTTATTTTCTTTTCAAGAGCAAGATTTAATATGTTTTGTGTTCCTTTAACATTAATATCATAGTAAATTGACTTTTTTCTTGCCCATATTCCTGTATATGCCGCGAGGTGATAAATAACATCAATTCTATTGATAGCATCGTTTAGACTATCATTGTCTCGAACATCCCCTATGACATATTCAATATTATTTAATTTTTCAAAAGGGGTAATATTACTTGTCTCTCTAACAAGTAATTTCAACTTATAACCTAATTCATGAAGTCTCTTAACTAAAGGAATTCCTATGAAACCTGTACCGCCTGTTATTAAGATAGAAACCATGATAATATTATACCATTTTCTAATGAAAATTATGTAGTTAAGAGTTACATTCAATGTTAAATCTTGTGGAATTCAAAATATTAATTTTTCAACAATATGTTATTCCTTTTTTGTTATTCGAAAACCTTATTTTCTTCTTTTCTTTTTATATTATAAATAATTTTAAATTTAGTTTGTAAGAGGATATTTCTTTTTGAAAAATCAAAATTTGTGGTCTCAAAGCTTTATAAATGAATCAGAGTTTAGTTTCGAAAAGGATGAGTTCATAAAGGCTAGACGGAAGGGAACACGACGCTGGGTAATAAAGCATATTTTATATAAGTCGAATAAATATTTAATGGCTTTATTCTTCACTTTAATTATTTTAACATCGTTTTTTGGCTCGTACATTTCTATTGTATTCGGAAAAGCGATTGATGCTTTCAAGCCAGGTGGCTCAACTGACCAAGTAGTTAGCTATACATTTCTAGTATTATTTATTGGATTGGGAACTCCATTTGCGGGATTATTAGCAAGAACGTTTCGGGAAATTGTTGCACAAAGAATAGAGAGAGATGTGCGTAGAGAGTTTTATTTAAGTTTACTAGGTAAAAGTCAATCATTTCATGATAATCAGAGAATAGGTGACATAATGGCAAGAGCGACGAACGATGTAAGACTTTTAAATTTTTTAATATCACCAGCGTTAGCCATGATTTTGGATGCGATCATTAATCTAATTATACCAACATTATTAATAGGGATCGAATACAGACTTGAATTAATGTTAATTCCAATCGTATTTAGTATTATATTTATTTTTTATCTAAGAAGATTTCTTAAGAAGTTAGCACCCCCAACAATAACGCGGAGAATTGCCTTTGGGTTTATGAATACTGTGTTAAATGAATCTCTAAGTGGTATCGAAGTTGTAAAATCTATGGCTCAGGAAGAAGATAGTGTTGAAAAATATAAAGAAAGCGCTCAAAGTTATCGAGATGCGGGTATTGAGCAAGGAGATATACAAGCAAAATATCTGCCAATTTTACTTCTTTCAGTTACAGTTACTCTAGGTTTAACAATCAGTATCTTTTATGATAGAGAGATAATGCCTATTGGGAGTATTGTTGGGTTGGTAGGATTGTTATTACGGTTACGATTTCCTGTTAATGCCTCAATAAGATCATTTCTGATGGTACAAGAAGCGATGGTTGGTGCGGAAAGACTATTAGAAATAATGAACAAGAAATCAGAAATTTATGATCCCGTTAATGCGATATCTAGAGAAATAGGGGGGGCTATAAAATTTGAAGATGTTACTTTCTCTTACCCTGGTACTCAAAATAAAGTATTAAAAAATATTAATTTTGATGTTTCAGAAGGGCAGACTGTAGCAATAGTGGGAACTACCGGATCCGGTAAAACTACCCTTACTAAATTAATCTCACGCCTTTATGATGTTGATAGTGGTCGAATTTTAGTAGACGGAATTGATATTAGAGACTATTCTTTGCAGTCTCTTCGCGACCAAATCGCTTACATTGAACAGGATATTTTTATCTTTTCAGACTCACTTTATGAGAACATCTCGTTTGGACGAGAAACCTCACAGGAACAATTGATAACTGTTGCTCGAGAAGCACAAGCTCATCAATTTATTAAGGATCTACCAGATATGTATGAAACAGAAGTAGGAGAAAGAGGAGTACAATTAAGTGGAGGTGAACGTCAACGAGTTGCGATTGCTCGTGCTTTTCTTACAGAACCCAAAATTTTAATTTTGGATGATTCAAGTTCCGCAATAGACTCAGAAACTGAAGAAAGAATTCAGAAGGCAATTTTCAAGATTTTAAAGGGAAGAACTACCTTTATTATAACACATAGACTTTCTCAGATTAGATGGGCGGATTTGATATTAGTTTTAAACCAAGGAGAAATAGTTAATCAAGGATCACATGATTACTTATTACAAAATTCAAAAGAATATCAAAAGATCTTTATTAAACGTTTTGATAAATCATTAAATGAACTCCTAGGAGGGGAGTAATTAAAAAATGGCAGGAAGAATGGGAGGAGGAATGGGAGGAAGAGGGGGTGGAAGAATGGGATATTTTGGATTAGATGAAGAAGGATATGATAGATTATATTCAGATAGAGAATTAGTTTCAAGAGTTGTAAAATTATTTAAACCCTATAAACGTTCAATGACAATTGTAATTATCTTCCTAGTTTTATCATCATTTACTTATGGATTAACTCCCTTTTTTATGACCCAAATCATTATTCACCTTGAATTGCATTCAGATCCCTTCATTTTAGTTATGTTTATTATCTCCACCTTTATCATAAATTCATTAGGTTACGCTTTTAACTATGTAAACAGACGAACTTCAAATCGAATGGTTTATGGTGTATGCTATAATTTACGTAGACAAACAAATTTAAGAGTCCTCGAACAAGATCTCTCTTTTTTTGATAAATACCCAACAGGGAGAATAGTAAGTAGAATAAATTCAGATGGGCAAAAGTTTGGGAGTTCTATTACCATGTTTACGGATTTAATTGCTTCATTTTTAATGTTTATAATTGTGATTATCCCCATGATCTTTATAAGTCCCTTATTAACAGGAGTATTTATGATAATGGTTCCTATTGTATTTGCATTTACACTCTCTTTTCGCAAGGTTTCAAGAAGGAAATCTATGTATGGTCAACGTTCTTTGGCACAAGTAAATGCATTTGTACAGGAATCAATGGCAGGAATTCAAATAATTAAAAGTTTTCGTCAAGAATCTAGTCAATTCAAAAATTTTGAGGCAATTAATAATCAATCATATAGAGTGAATATGAGTAGGGCTATATATTTATCTATTCTTTTTCCAAGCTTAGATTTTCTTATAGCTATATTATATGCTTTACTCATTTTTTTTGGGGGCGATTTTATTATCCAGGGAGAGTTAACTGGTTCAGTTATTTTTTTGTTTCTTCAGAGTTCATTAATACTTTTCCAACCTTTGCTTCAAATTGCTAGTTTTTGGCCTCAATTTCAAGAAGGATTAGCAGCTGCAGAAAGAATCTTTGCTCTTCAAGATTCTCAATCTTATATTAAGCAAGGAGATCATGTTTTAGATTTAATAAAAGGAAAAATAGATTTTATAAATTTAAAATTTGAATATGTACCAGGACATCCTGTGTTCGAGGATTTTAATTTAGAAATTCAACCTGGAGAAACTGTTGCTATTGTAGGGCATACAGGAGCAGGCAAGTCTAGTTTAACTAAAATTTTATTACGTTTATATGAGTTTCAGTCTGGAGACGTTCGTATAGATAACCATAGCATACGAGACATTTCACTTTCCGAATTTAGGAGATCAGTTGGATTTATACCCCAAGTCCCATTCCTATGGGCAGACACGATTGAAAATAATGTTAAATATGGATCACCAGATGCAACAAGAGAAGAGGTAATATGGGCTCTAGAACAATCTGGTGGTATGGATTGGATTCAACATCTTGATAACGGGTTGGAAACATTTATCCTTGAAAGAGGAAAAGTCTTATCGATGGGACAACGGCAATTAATTGTGTTCGCAAGGGTTTTATTACAGAATCCATCTATTTTAATATTAGATGAAGCAACTGCATCTGTAGATCCTTTTACGGAACTGCAGATTCAAGAAGCAATGGAAAGAGTCATGCAAGGACGAACTACTATTGTTGTTGCTCATAGACTCACTACAGTTAGACATGTAGATAGGATAATCGTACTAGATCACGGCAAGATTGTAGAGGAGGGTAATCATGAATCTCTTTTACAAAAAAACGGATATTATGCAAGATTATATAATACATATTTTAGACACCAATCATATGAGTTTATGGAAGAGATCAAGTCGAAACAAACGGAAGAAACTTCCTAAATCATTGCATAACATTTAATTATTCTTAAATAATTCATGATAAATGAAAAAAATTAAAGTTTTAAGATAATTGAAACTTTGAAATGTACAAAAAGAAAATTAATAGATTCTATTCTCAAATAGATTTACCATTTCAAGAGACAAAACAGGTTTATCTGGAAGATATATTTAAAACACTTGAGAGAGAATTTAACCTACGGAAAAATTCTAAACAATTTTTCTTAGATTTAGGTTCTGGAACCGGTCAAGTCATAATTTATTCAGCAATCAACTATGAGATAAGATCAATCGGAATTGAAATAGATCCAATTCTCATAAAAGAAGCTAAAAAATCCATTCGATTATTAAAAGAGAATAATATATCAAAAAGAAAAGCACTCCACAAAATAACACTTCTCCTTGGAGATTTTTACTCCCATAATTTAAAGAATTATGATTTTATTTACATTTATTCCTTACCTACAATGCAGAAATATCTTAAACATGTCTTTCAAACAGCAAAAAGTAGAGCTATAGTAATTTCTCACATGTATCAATTAAAAGGTCTTACTGAATATTTAGAATTTAGATTCAAATTGGATCATAATAAGGAAATTCAAGAAGTATCGACATTTTTTTATAGAAAAATCTGATTTGAATAGAGATCTTTAAATATTAATAATTAAAAAACCATTGAACTTACAGCTCAATAGTTTGTATTTTTTTATTACTCCAAAAAATATAATTATAAATAAAAGCAAAATAAATAAATATATAATTTTAAAAATTGGATAACTCTATACTAAAAATAGGTGTAAATATAGAAATGGCTATTTCCCCAGAAGGATGGTTAGATGGTCTAACATCAGCAGGTATAGTTCTTTCAGCAACTCTTTTCGGATTATATACGTTATATAAAGCACTGAGATTAAAGGCTACACTTCTTGGCGTTGCTGCTCTTACCATGTTTTTTGTGGGTCTTTTATGGTTTGGACCTTTTGTTGACCTAATATTTTTGATAGTAAAAGAAGAGAATATAGAACCATATAGAGCTTATGCGCTCTTAAGTTATATGTGGGTCGCTCCAACTCTGGTTTTTGCTATATATCTAGGGGGTGAACTTATATGGCCAAAAGGAAAATGGATACTAGTAGTTATTTATGTGTTATTAGGTGTCATCTTTGAAATGTTCCTATGGTTTAATACATATTCTTCATTTGAAGAACTTGCTCCAACAGATCCGGGTGAAACTATAATAGCTGCGAGTTTTGATCGTACCCATCCAACATTTATATTAGTTGCTATATTTTTAGTTTCTGCATTAACATTCTTAGGAATTGGTTTTATAATAAAAGCCAAACAGGCAACGGGTGAATTAAGAAGGAAGTTTCTGTTCTTAGCTATTGGATTTATTATTTTTGTATTTACTGGAGCTTCAGATTCGTTAATCGAACCTGGACCCCTTTTAGGAATTATTCGAGGGGCTCAAATGACTTTTGCTATTTGGCTCTATTTAGGACTTAAAACCTAAAAAATAACAAATAGTTCATATATCTTTACTTTTTTTTA
>JAHQWY010000171.1 GCA_029856445.1 Promethearchaeia archaeon | reverse complement strand
TAGATGGTTTTTAATTCTGGTAATAATAATAGTGATTGTAGCGTTTTTTAATCCAATTGCAGCAATTTGGATGGCAGGAATTACGTTAGTGATGTTTTTGTTATCATTTATTCCAAGACTCTTTTTTAAAAATAAACTCCACAGATTTATGAAAAAATATTATAAAATTGAGGATGAATTAATTGCTAGGAAATTTAATAAACCTATTAATAAAATCAGAGATGAGATGTTTGAATTATCTCAAAACCAAGAGAAAAAGAAATCTTTAATCGTTTTTCTAAATAAACAATACATCTGCTATCATGAAGATACTATAAAAGCATTCAAGGAAATCTATAATAAAGGTTATAGTGAGAAGGAAATGCTTGATAATTTAAAAGATTATAAAATAAATGCTCGGCAAGAAATTAAAGCTATTCAAGATACATTAATTAAACTTGATAGATTGAGTGAAAGGGAAATTTCTGTAAAAGAGCATAAAGATAAACAGAGATTTGGTCAAATATAATAATTAGAAATTTATCTTCTCGTTCTACCCCTTTTTGTTGCTGAAAATTCAAGAATTATTCCTAATAAGGCCTCTGTGTCCATATATGCATAATTTGAACTTACTATTCTGCCTTTTTGCAATACACCAATGCCTGCTTCTTCAAATTTCTCAATAACTTTCTCTAAGTCATCAACAGAACTGCGAACATGGTGAAATCCTTCCTTCCCTTGATCTAAGAATTCTTTATGAATACATTCTCCATGTTCAACTTGTATTAATTCGACCTCAACATTATTAAATAATCGTCCAAATGCACCAGATGCAGTCCATTTTGTCTGCTTTCCACGGTAAGTAATTTCCATTTCTAAAGGTCCAAGTATAGTAAATTTTGGAATACCAAAGAAAGCCTCCATTATTTTAGCTTGTTTTCTAATATCTTTATATACAAAACCTAATTGTTCTACTTTAAAATCACTTAAACCAAAAGGTAGATAATCTTCCATTTTAAATCAGGATAAAATTAGTTTGTTATATCTATTGATAATTAATGTTATTTAAAGATTTAAGATCCAATCTTCAAGTGTGATGATATAGTTAAAAAAAAAAATTGGATTTAGTCTATTTCTCCAAAATTTAAATCAAAACTGAAGTATTTCCTAACTGGTTTTTTCACATTCCACACACATTTTAACCCTTTTTCAAATTGAACTAGATCACCCTTAGAAAATTCAATTTTCTCCCCGGATATAGGATCTCTTACTTCTACTTCCCCCTCAAGTATATAACATGTTTCTGTATCCCCATAGGACCAATCAAATTCACTCACTTCCTTGCTCCAAGTGCCCCATGATTCTACATCTAACCTTTTCAGATCTTCTTTTGTTGGAATTTTCTTTTTCATTTTCATATTTAAATCACCTTTTTGAATGAGACCTGTTGAAATAATTATTCCCAGATTAATAAAATTTATTTTGAAATTGTTTATTATTGAATTATATTTAAAAAAAGAATAAAAAACAAAAATAAAAGATTATTCTCAAAAATAATTTTTATACTTTCGATTAACTAAAGAATATTAATAGGTAAAGCGATTATAATAATAACAAAAAAATTGAATCTGTTATAAACTTCCAAAAATTTAATTATTTAAAGTTTTTTATCCAAAAAATAAAAAGAGATTGTAAGAATGCCACAGAAGTTCATATTAAAGATACTTACAGCAGGAGAAGGAGGAGTTGGCAAAACAACCCTCCTACATAGGTACGTGGAAGGGAAATTCTCAGCAGAAACGAAGATGACGATAGGAGTTGAATTCTTTCTAAAAGAAACAGAAATTGATGCAAAACAGTGCACACTTCAACTCTGGGATTTTGGAGGTCAAGAAAGGTTTAGATTTTTGCTTGAAAGTTATGTGCTTGGAGCAAAAGGAGCACTACTTATGTTTGACCTTACAAGAATGTCCAGTTTAGAAAATTTAGAACAATGGCTTAACATAGTAAGAAAAGGAGACCCAAATCTTCCCGTTCTATTTCTTGGTACTAAGCTAGACTTAGCTGATGAGATTCAAGTGGATGATGATTATGCAAGGTCATTTCTTAATGAATATAATCTAATTGATTTTCTTAAAATCTCATCTAAAACAGGTGAAAATGTATATAAAGCATTTGATTTATTAACACAAAAAATTTTGGAGCGACAAACTTATTAAATTCTAATATGAACTTAATAGTAATTGATTCAAATTTCATTTTACTTCCTTTTCAGTTTAAAATAGATTATTTAAATGAAATACGATCAAAATTGGAAGGAAAACTAAGATTTATTATATTTAAACAAATACTAAATGAGCTTGTAGCTAAAAAGAGAAGAGAATCAAAGAGTACGAAATTCAAAAGGTTGCTCGATTCCGGATTGTTATACCTTGAGAAGAATAAAGTTAATTTTGATATCGTATTCTACGAAGAAGTTAAAGAAAACAGTGAATCAACTGATGATTTCCTCTTACGGAAATCTTTGGAGTTAAAGAAAAAAGAAGATAATATTTTTTTAGCAAGCAATGATTCTGAATTACGTAGGAAAGCAAGAGGATTACATATAAATACTATTTTTCTTCGACAAAAAAAATTTTTGTCATTTGATAGATCTTAAATAAGCACTACAGAAAAAAAAACAGCATAGAAATTTTAATCTAGCTTCTTTATATAATAATAATTAAATTTATTTTCGTATCAAAATAATCCATTTATTAAAAATTTACAATAAATGTGGTTAAATATGAGTAAACTTCTTAAAATAATAACAGCTGGAGATGGAGGAGTAGGAAAGACAACTCTTCTTTATCGGTTTGTTGAAAATAAGTTCCTAGCAGACACAAAAATGACCCTTGGAGTGGAATTCTTCCTCAAAGAAACTTATATTAAAGGAGAAACAATAACATTGCAAGTTTGGGATTTTGGCGGACAAGATCATTTCAGACCTCTATTAAAAGATTATTCTGCTGGTGCTAAAGGAGCTCTTTTACTTTTTGACCTTACACGACCATCTAGTTTAGAGAACATAGAACAATGGGTTAATATTTGTCGAGGTGAAAACCCAGGAATTCCAATAATTTTCTTAGGAACTAAATTAGATTTGACCGATTCGATCACGGTGGATGAAAAGTTTGCTCGGACTTTTCCAAAGAAGTATGGTTTTTTTAAATATTTAAAAATTTCTTCTAAAACTGGCGTAAACGTGAATCTAGCGTTTAGATTGTTAGCAAAAGAAATTATTAAAAATCTCTAGAGAATAATCTTCATATTTAAAGCCGATTTATTAGTATATTTTTTATATCCTCTTTTTCTAATTTAACAGGATTATTTTTTAACCCTACTTTTTCTATAATTATACCAATATCTTCCATTTTTATACCATATTTTCCTAGTCGTTCAATTTTTAGTTCTTGAGTCCATCTATCAAGAATATTAACTAATTTTGAACAATTTTCATCGGTTTTTCCTATTTCTTCAGTTTTATCCTCTGATAATAATGCTCCAATATCTGCGTGTTTCTTTAATCCTTCTTTTCCACTAGAATCCTGCTCTTGCAATTTTTTTATATTTATTTTGGTTGCTTCTGCCAAGAGGGTGCCACATATGACTCCATGAGGAATATCGTATAAACTTCCTATTGCACTAGCCAATCCATGTACGATTCCTAAACCTGCATTTGCCAAAGTAATTCCTGACATAAGTGATCCATAAGCCATAGCAGTTCGAACTTCGATATTAGAGGCTCCACTTGAACATGCGTATAATAGATTTTTATTCATATATTTCATACCACTTAACGCTAATGTATCTGTCATAGGACTCCCTTTAGGTGACACATAGGCCTCAAGTAATTGAGTAAAAGCATCCATTCCACATGCTGCTGAAATTGAGGGTGGACAGGAAATCATGAGCTCTGGATCTATTAGTGCAATATTGGGAATTAAGTTATCATGTCGTAAGGATTTTTTGAAACCTTCAGGACCAATCTCGCTAATGACTGCATTTTTAGTAGCTTCACTACCAGTACCAGAAGTAGTTGGAATTGCGATATAAGGAATTTTCTCGCCATCATGGATTTTGTTACCAACTCCTTCTAAATAGTTTTTTATCGAGTCTTCCTTCGGAATCATTGCTGAGATTGCTTTTCCTGCATCAGTGACACTACCACCGCCTATCCCTACCACCAATTCAATATTTTTCTTCCGAAATTTCGTTACAGCCTCATCAATAATCAGTGGAGAAGGTTCTTTAGAAATGGATAATAGAAAATAATTGAAAGATTTTTTATCTATAATTGACGTAATCTCATCCCATTTACCTGACTTTTTCAACGAAGTTTCACCAATTACAAATAGGACATTTTTTCCGAATTGTGGTATAATATCGTATAGTTCATTTAGACTTCCAGCACCAAAAATTATGTTCGGAATTCTTGCAAAATTAAAAGAGAGGATCATTTTATTCACCCTTTATATCCTTCCAAAGTCATAAAAGTTTTTATAATTACTTATGAATCTCTTTATAATGGGTAAGATTTATAATTTACGCTAGATAATTTGTTTTATGACATAATTTACACCATTGGTGAATTACGATAAAAAAAGTACATGAAACAGATTTTGAATATAGAGGTGGGGAATCTGGGGTTAAGTATCTAATGAGAGGGCCGTCGATTGACTGGGGTGTTATATTACTCAAACCCGGAGAATTAATGGGTGAGAGTGCACATGGTCATAATATTATAGATGAAACTTTTTATTTCGTTGAAGGCGATGGTATTATGATTGTTGATGATAAGGAGTATCCAGCACCGCAAGGTAGTGTTTTTTTGTGTGAACCTAAAGAGATGCACAATATTAGAAATGACTCAAATGAACCAATCAAGATTGTTTTCATCAAGGGAGATTATAAACCTGAAGATAAGATTTGAATTTAAAAAAAGAAATTATGAATTAATTGATAATTATGGCAAAAAAAGGGAAAAAAGGTAAGGGTCAGGAAGAACCTGTAATTACAAGGGTTAAATTCCCGAGTAAAAAGTTAGGAGAAATGTTTGGGATTGTTGTCGATATACTAGGTGGTGATAGGATGAGGGTATTCTGTGAAGATGGCAAACATAGAATGGGTAGAATTCGTGGAAAAATAAAAAAGAGAGTTTGGATTAGGCGGGGAGACCTTGTGATAGTAAATCCGTGGGAATGGGCCACTGAGTCTCAAGATAAATTAGGGAAATGCGAAATCTCATGGAGATACACAAGAGCAGAGATCTCTTGGCTTGAGCGTAATAATAAGGTTCCTGAGATATTAGATATTAATAATATTACATTTTAACTGACATTAATGTGATTAAAATTGAAGATATTTCATATTTGTACGTCCCTCAAGTTCAAATATTAAATACTCAGAGCCTCATTAAAAAGCAAAATTTTATAATTTAGGAATTCCTTATTAGTATATACTTATTTTTCTTTTTAATTTATTAAAAACCTAAATTCAAATGAGATTCGTGAAAAGAAATGCCAGACCAAGGTGAAGAATTAGAAGAAAATGGTAGTAAAGACCTTAAGAGGAATGAAACTTACTCAAAAGAATCGTTCGAGGAAAAGGAAGAACTCACAACGCTTTTTGCGGTAAGAACAACCATTAATCAAGAAAGTAATATTTTAAAGCAGATTTTTTATCGATTTAAGATCTTAGATGTAATACCTGATATTAGAGCAATGCTCGTCTCTCCTTTACTTCCAGGCTATATTTTTTTTGAGGCTCCTCAAAAGAGGGATGTTCAAATAGCAGTTCAAGGAATTCCTCATATAAAAGGAAGAATCGTACAGAATATTAAATTGTCCGAACTTAAACATGTATTACTACCAAGAAGTGTAACAGAATACTTAGAAGAAGGAGATACTGTTGAAATTATAAGCGGAGTATTTGAAGGCGCAAGAGCACTTGTGATGCGTATGCCTCACGACTCGAGTGCAAGTGAAGAGGTTGTGGTTCGATTATTACAAGAAGAAACGCCCATAACAATCAAGATTCATGGAGATTACCTGAAATTAGTAGAAAAGAAGAAGCCAGTAGAAGAAGTAATGCCCGAGATAAAAGTCTCCGCAGAAGTGATAACTGATTTAGATAAAGCGATTACCTTCGAAGAAGAATTTGAAGATTTTGAGGAAGAATTACCTGAGAGCTACAAAAGTGACGAAGTTGAAGAATATATAGATGATGAGGAAGAAGCTGAAGAAGAAGATGAATGGGCTAAATTTGACGGATTCTAAGGTAGAAATGTATTAAAAATAGCAATAATCGATGAGAATAACTCTAGATTTAGCCTTTAATTCAAATTAGAAACATTTCTCGATTATGTTCGTATAATTTAAGTAAGCTTTTTACATATGTGAGTTGCGCATACCTTAAGAAACTGATTAATAAGAGGATTTTTATATCTAAACTTATATTACAAGAATATTAACTCCATTAAAATTATTTATCATCGTATTTATTGAGTTAAATGATAAAAAATATCTTCATAATGAAAGGGAACACAGGCGAATTAATCTTTTATAAGGCTTATGAAGATGTTTTCAACGTAAAATTGACCAGTAGCTTTCTAAGTGCAATTTTTTCTTTTGTAAAACAAACCCTAAAGACTGAAGAATTATCAGAAATCGAAGTTGGACTTTTTCGATTTATTTTTGAAATTGAAAAAATAAAGAAGGATGAATTGCTTTTTGCTTTGTTTAGCGATAGAACAGATAATCTAGTTGAACTAAGAAATCAATTAAGAGAAATTAAAAATCAATTCCTTGATAAATTTGATCTAGATTTACTAACTGAAAATTATGACGGAGAAATCTCTAAATTCCTTGATTTCGAAAAAAATATTGATAATATAATGGAAAATGGAAGCCAATTAGTATCAGATGAGATAAAAAATGAATTATTAAATAATTTTAATGAATTACATACATTTTCATCTTTTGTTGTTTCTTCTGCGTTACTGACTCAAACCGGAAGAGTTATTGTATCTAATTTGGAACAGGATATACTGCAAGAAATAGTTAGACTCTTAGAGGGAAGATTTCTTTCTGGAAATTATAGAGTAAACGAACTAATCTCTCTAGAAAAATTTGGAGTGCTTTCATTAATAGGAATTGATAAACATTTTATTTCGGTTATATTGTTTAAGAGCAACTGCCCGTTCGAAACTGGTCTAATAATCTCAAAACGTTTTTCGAATAGATTACAGAAGCTCATTTGTTGAATATTTATTTTTCTTATGGGCTAAGTTGTACTTTTTTCAACATATTCACATTTGTTATTATATTATTAACGAAAATTAAAAAGCTGTTTTGCATTTTGGCTAGTATAGTACGTATTTCATTAATAAAATTATTATTTATAAAAATTGATATTTCTTAATTTAATTAACAAGAGGTTTAAAATATGTCTAAATATGTAGATCAAGTTATTAATGACGAAATTTTAGAAAAACTCAGTTTAAAAAATCGATATAATTTCATAAATAACAATTTAATGGCGATTTTATCACCAGAGCAGTTTTCATTCCTTAAACAAGTTCAGAAGTTTTGCCTAAGGTTTGAAAAGAAAAATAATATTACTCACGGACCAGAAGAAGATGTATATGATTGGATCCCAGCGTTTGGAGCAGAAGGATATATAACAAGAGCTCATAATTTTGATATGATCGATATAACTTACGATTACCATGGAGCAACAGCCGATTTTCTCAGATATTTAGCAATAGATATGTTTGATACTCAATTTGCGATGGGAAGTGGTGCTACAGTATTAGCTATAAATCCCATAGTTGATCATCATGAAAACATACCAGCCAGACTTGAAGCACTGAAGGATTTAGTAACAGGTCAGGCTTCTGGATGCATATGTATAACTGAGCCAGAAAGAGGTTCAGATGCGGTACATCAATTAACT
>JAHQWY010000170.1 GCA_029856445.1 Promethearchaeia archaeon | reverse complement strand
GATCAATTTTAAATAATGCAAAATTTGTTTTATTTTAAGGTGTAATATATTATGAGCCCAGAGTATGAAACCATATTATACGAGAAAAAAGGTATGGTGGCGATTATAACTCTTAATCGTCCGGAAAGAATGAATGCTATAAATGTAAAGATGAACGCTGATTTAAAGGATTCCTTAAAGGTTGCTAAAGAGGATTCTGATGTGAGAGCAATAGTTATAACTGGAGCGGGAAAAGCTTTTTGTGCGGGAGCGGATGTACAGGAGTTTGCAAGTGGAAAATTTAGGGAAAAAGTCGGAGAAGGTAGCCCAACTATACATCCGTATGATTTTTTTCGTTTATATAAACCGATCATTGCTGCGGTGAATGGAGTAGCCGTAGGATTTGGAACTAATTTAACATTGAGCTGCGATATCATTTATGCTTCAGAAATGGCTAGTTTTGGAGAATTCTTTATTCGAATGGGATTGATTCCCGATATGAATGGAAGTTTTTTATTACCTAAGTTTATAGGTGTTCATAAAGCAAAAGAGCTTATATTCAGTGGTAAACGTATATTTGCTGAAGAAGCTTTAAAGATAGGTCTTGTTAATGCTGTATTTCCTCATGAAGAATTAATGCCCAAAACAATTGAATTTGCAAATCATTTAGCTGCACAGGCACCCCTTGCCTTAGCTCTTTCCAAGGAAGCTATCCATAGAGGTTATAATAAAATTTTTGATGAGATGTTAAAGGTTGAGGGAGAATTTAATGCTAAATGTTATGCATCTGAAGACCATAGGGAAGCTGCTACTGCCTTTGTTGAGAAACGTAAACCAGTCTTTAAGGGAAGATAAATTTTCATTTAATTTTTTTTTTCATTTTATTTAAGTAAGAAAAATTGATATGAAAATATTTATTTAATCAATAAATTTCAACATTATATTCTTTATATTTTAAACAAAAAAGAGAAAATGAAATATGAAAGAAACAAGAGAAGTATATTTAGTAGACCATGTAAGGACACCATTTTCCCTTTCAAATCCTCTGGAACCCGATAATGATGTTTTTAGTAAGAAGTGGGGAACTGAACTTGCAGCTTATGTCTTGAAAGAAATGTTTAATAACCGAATACCTAATAAAGGTAGTTCACTCAAGCGTGAGAATGTTAGCGAGACTTTGATTGGTAGTGCTTTATTACAACATGAGCATGGGACTTATGGGGGAAGAATCCCTGGTTGGATGGCAAATTTTCCATTCCATGTGCCAGGAACGGCTTTCGACAAACAAGATGGTTCTGGTATGAAAACTTTGCAAGTTGGATTTGGAAATATTTCAATGGGTTATTCCGATGTGGTGGTATCAGTGGGTTTTGATCAATTTACTCGTGTACCATTACATAATTATGGTGAAAAAGTAAAAGTATTTGGATGGCCTCCAGATAAACTCATGTTTGATCCAGAGAATAAATGGTATAATGACGATTTATATGAATGGAAAACGAGTCGGTTATTCTTTCAAACGGCTCAAAAACTGGCAGAGGAAGAAGCAGATATTTTTACTAAAGAGGAGATGGATAAATTTAGTGTTCGAAGCCATAATTTAGCAGAAAAAGCTCAAGAAGAAGGATATTTCAAAGAAGAGATAATGGCTATTAAAGGTCATAAAGTAGGAGAACCTGAAAATGAAATTGAGATTTCGGAAGATCAATCAATTAAGAAAGCAATTACTTTAGAAGATATTGCTAATATGCCTTCCATAAGCACCCCAGGATGGGCAGGTGGCTATAAAAATCCTAAATTTACTAAAGATGCATATGTTGCAAAATTTGGTACAGAAAACGGGATTATAACAGCAGGAAATAGTTCACCGTTATGTGATGGAGCCTCAGTTTGTTTACTAGCTTCAAAAAAAGCACTTGAAGATTACAAGTTGAAGCCTATGGCGAAAGTAATCTCAATTGGGTTTGCAGGAGTAGACCCAACAGTACGAGGGAGAGGTGTAGTACCAGCATCCCAAATGGCTTTAGAGCATGCAAATTTAAAAGTTGAAGATATTGATTTTTGGGAAATCAATGAGAGCTTTAGCATAGTAGCGCTGAATGCCGCGAATAAACTAGGGATCGATTGGGAAAATAAAATGAATATTCATGGAGGTGCAATAGCAATAGGAAATCCAGCATCCGCCACAGGTCTGAGAATCACGGCAAACTTAGCTAGAATTCTTAAAGAAAAGAAAGCTAAATATGGCCTTGCTGCTATTTCAAGTGGAGGTGGTCAAGGAACCGCATTAGTAATTGAAAATTTAGATTAAAAAAAATTTGAGGTAAAATTAAGAAAAATAGGTTAAAAAATAATGAAAGTAAGAGATGTGTATATAACAGATTATATAAGAACTCCATTTTCAAGATCTCGGCCAAGAGAGCCGCCAAGAGATGCTTTTGGAAACTTGCGTCCTGATGAATTAACTGCGTTAACTTTAATGGAAATGTTTGACAATCGACTAAAAGATAAAGTAACACCAGAAGATGTTGATGAGTTTTATATAGGAGCTACTCATTTTAATTATGAATACGTTACCCTTGGAGGAAGATATCCCATGTTTTTGGCGAAATTTCCAACTAAGGTATCATCTGTCGCATTAGATCGACAATGTGGTTCAGGAATGACCTGTGCTTCTTTAGGTTTTAATAATATTGCAATGGGATACTCTGATATCGTAATAGCTTCCGGGATGAATAATGCTACTATGTCAAGATCAAAACCTCCAACCACAAGAGAGTTATCTCCAACCATGAGGAAAGGGCATGAATTTTTTATTGACGATGTTGTTGATTTTCGTTGTTCGGGCTCAATGTTACAAACCGCTCAAAAACTACATGAAATGGATTCTGACATATTCAATAAAGAAGATAATGATAGGTTTTCAGTTCGTAGTCATAAATTAGCTGCGAAAGGCCAGGAAGATGGCTTTTTCAAAGGAGAAATTGTACCTATAATGGCACATACTGAAGGTGATGAGGATACTCCATTATTAATTGAACATGATTTATCAGTGCGAGGAAATGCTACATACGAAGGAACACGAGATTTAAGGGGATTAACTAAACCTGGTTGGGATGGCGGATACTATAGGCCACTCATGACGAAAGAAGAATATGTTAAAGCTTTCGACACAGAACAGGGTTTAGTAACTGCAGGGAATTCATGCCCCATAAACGCGGGGGCAGCGACATTAATGCTAATGTCAGAAGATGCTATGAAAAAATATGATTTGGATCCTATAGCCCGTATTATTTCAAATGGTTTTGGAGCCGTAGATCCTACGGTTATGGGCAGAGGTCCAGTTCCAGCATCTTGGATGGCACTAAAGCATGCAGGGTTAACCACTGATGATATTGATTATTTTGAAATCAATGAGGCATTTGCTATCGTCGGACTTAATTGGATTCATGAAATGGGTTTACTTGACAGAATGGATGACATAAATATATATGGTGGAGGAATTTCAATAGGACACCCAATAGCAGCAACAGGTCCAAGGATAGTTGGTACTTTAGCAAGAATCTTAAAACAGAAGAAGGCAAAATTAGGTCTCGCTACAATGTGCTGTGGTGGTGGCCAAGGAACTGCTATGATAATTGAAAATGTAGATGCATAAAATCATTTTTTTTACTTTTTTTTAATTTTCAAAATTTATCAAACAAACCATTTGGACATTAGAAAGTATTTAATATTACTATTAAAAAAAAAGATATTATAGTCTTCGTTTTGGTCGAGGGGGAATATAAAATACTTTTGGGTTTGTCCCTTCTTCAAATTTAAGTTGAAAGGAGTTTTTCCCAGACATGTATTTTGAAATGTCACTATTAGGGTCATTTAAATCCCCAAAATACATCGCTTGGCCTTCACAACAAATCACGCAAAATGGTTCAAACCCTTGATCAACTCTATGAACACAGAAATTGCATTTTTCAGCCAGATTCTTGTCATCATTGAAAATAATAATATTATAGGGACAGGCTGTTAAGCAGGATTGACAACCAGTACATAACTCTTGATCTAATATAACAATTCCATCTTCTCTTTTCTGAAGAGCACCCTCGGGACAAGAGTCTACGCAAGGAGGATTTTCACAATGATTACACAGCTTAGGAATAAAATCCATAGTCAAATTAGGAAATTTTCCTCCTGGAGTATCTTTCACAGCACCTCCTTGAGTTTCAACTTTTATCCAATAATCAGTAGCATTATTTTCAATTTTGCATGCTATACTACATGCTTCGCATCCAATGCATCTTTCTTGATCGATGACCATTGCAAATTGTTTGGTATCGCTCATTTCTTTCCACCCTCTCTTTTTATTATTTCAACAGCAACGTCATTCATATGCATATTTGGTTCATAGATTTTATTTTGTACAGGATTAATGATATCATGAGTTAGATGATTCAAGCTTCCCTCTTTAAACTGTTCAATCCACCAACCTTCAGTAATATCAACTACACCAGGTTTAACTCCTTCAGTTACTCTGGCTTTTAGTGTTGTTTGAGCCCTATCATTATATACAGTAACCTCATCATTAGTTTTTATATTTCGCTTCTCAGCATCAATGGGGTGAATGTCTATTATTGGTTCAGGATTTAAATCTAGGAGAGCTTCTACATTTGCAAACATAGAATGAGTTCGAAATCGACTATGACCATTAATAAGCGTTAACGGATATTTTTTATCTCCTGGTATAATCGATGCTTCAATTGGGGGTAAATAGACAGGAAGGGCTTCTCCATCTTCATATAGCTGTTCTGCATAGAGTTCAATTTTTCTTGATGGTGTCCCAAAACTAAGTGGAAAACTTGCACCTTCTGGGAGTGATGGTAATTGTACAGCTTGGGTTTTTAACGTTTCTCGAGTAATACCCTCGAAAGAACGACTCGACATGATAAGATCAATCATTCCCTCTTCTCCACCTTTAAAATATTCTCCGAATCCAAGACGCTCAGCAAGTTCAGCAACTATATTTACATCAGATTTAGATTCATATAAAGGTTCAATAACCTTTTGTTGAAGTTGTATATTCGGATAAGGTTGAGCCATGAAATCTGAAAATTCAAAAAAACTGCAGACAGGGAGGATTAAGTCAGCATATCGAGCAGATGGAGTCATAAATAATTCAGTTTGTACAATGAAATCTAATTTTGGGTAAAATTCTTTTATAATTTTATTAGCATTAGCACATTGGTTTAAAAAATTTATAAAAGCGAACCAAAGAGCCTTAATAGGGTATGGTTTTCCAGAAATAACTGCATCATAAAGATTAAGAATTCCTATTCTATGAAAGCTTGGTTTATCAGGGATGGCTTTAAGAAATGGATTCCAATTTAAGGCTGCAGGTATATATCCAGAACTCACACTTGTAGTAATATTGCCTGTAATTGCCGCTACAGAAATAACTCCACGTAAAGAAATATCTCCATGATAAGTTCTAGTGAAACCCATATGAGTAAGAAAAACGACTTTCTTTGAATTTCCTATTCTTTTTGCTAGTTTAATTATTAGATCCTTATCTACTCCTGTAATTTCAGCAGTTCTTTCGGGAGTGTACTCTGATGCTAATTCTATTAAAAGTTGGAGAACAGGTTTGCATTCGATTCCCTCTATTGTATAGTTTCCAGTAAGATTTGCTTCTTTTACATTTGTACGAGATACTGTTTGATGAGAATTGGATTTTTCATGCCATATCACGTAAGCATCCTCTCTTTTTGCATTAAAGTCTTTTCCTCTCAACATTTTCCCAGTATCAATTCTAACTAAATAGGCTCCATTTGTGTGATCTAAGATGAATTCCTTATCATACAAATCATTCTGAAATATAATATTCATAATACCTAATGCTAATGCACTATCAGTTCCAGGATATAGTCCTATATATTCGTCGGCTTTTGATGCAGTAACCGTAAAACGTGGGTCCACTACTATTACTTGAGTTCCAATCTCTTTAGCATCCATAAATTTTCGCATATTTTGTAAAGGCATGGATTCAGCTGGATTTGTGGCCCATACCATTAATAATTCAGGATATTTCCTCTGCCAAAATTCTCCATGCAAATGTATATAAGGAAATTGGTGTCCTAAAATTACTCTACTTCCACAAGGTAGACCTGCATCTCCATATCCCCATGCACTTACTCTAGTACTCTGTGTAAGGCTTGCTAACCTCAAATAGGCACCGAATTTAGTGGTTCCCGCACCAGGTCCTCCTAAGACCCATCCAATCGATTTCCATCCATACTTTTCTGAAATTTCTCTAAAATTTTTTACTATAATTTCATAGGCTTTTTCCCAGGAAATTCGTTCAAATTTTCCTTCACCACGCTTACCAACTCGCTTCATTGGATATTTAATACGATTAGGATGATATGTAATATCCAAACTGGTAAGCCCACGTAAACATATCCGTTTATCTCTCTCATCAGGAAACTCAGCAGGTTCTAATTTCACAATTCGATCCCCTTTTACGTGAGCTAATATTCCACAAGCATCAATTCCGCAATGGGCTGGACATGCAGTTCTTATTAATTTAACTTGTTCATCTTTAGACATTTTACATCAGTAGTGCTTAATTCTGATAATAAGTGTTTTTATATATTAGTGATGATAATGAAAAAATTGTAATAATTATTATTAGAAGGAACAAATAAAAATAACATTAATGAATTAAACTTATATCAAAATTAGGTAGAAAAAAATATGGTCGTAGAAGAAGTAAAATATTTATTCCAACCGATAACTATCGGGGATGTGAATATCAAGAACAGAATTTGCATGGCGCCTATGAACACAAGGTTTGGTTACGATGGATTTGTAACTGAACAATTAGTTGATTATTATGTAGAAAGAGCTAAAGGTGGGGCTGGATTCATCGTCGTGGAAATGGGGATTATAGATTATCCTATCGGAAGCACAGCAGGTAAAGGAATGATCGCGACTGATGACGATAAATATAACCCAGGGTTGAATAAGTTGGCCACTGCAATAGAAAAAGGAGGTTCAGTACCGATGATTGAATTGTCACATGGAGGTAGATATGCTCACTCAGCTCTTACTGGTATGCAACCTGTAGCACCATCTCCTATCCGAGGTTTTCGAGGGAGAGGGGAAATGCCAAGAGAATTAACTACTGAAGAGGTTGAAGGTTTAGTCGAAAGATTTGGTGACTCTGCAAGAAGAAGCGCTGAAGCGGGATTTAAAGGAGTATTATTGATGGGATCAACTGGCTATTTAATAAGTCAATTCGGTTCACCTCTCACTAACAAACGTAATGATAAATTTGGAGGAGAGACTCCTGCAGAACGGGCGACTTTTATTGTTGAAATTATCAAAAATATAAGAAAAAAACTTGGAAACCAATTCCCTGTAATTTATAAAATCAGCGCAGATGAATACATGGATGGGGGTACTGTTCTTGAAGATGCTCAAATAATGGCAAAAAGAGCAGAACAAGCGGGAGCTTCTATAATACACACATGGGCAGGATGGCATGAATCACCAAAGCCTATGCTACCTATGTCAGTGCCTAGGGGTGCATTTGTCTATCTAGCAGAAGCAATGAAAAAGATAATGAAAGTTCCAGTTATGACAGGAGGAAGAATAAACGATCCTCGGCTTGCAAGTGATATTATAAGAGATGGAAGAGCAGATTTGGTACATTTTGGCAGACCATTTTTAACTGATCCTTATTTTCCCAAGAAAGCAATGAAAGGAGAGTTCGACGATATCAATATGTGTATAGCATGCTGCCGTTGCTTTGATGCAATGACAACTCCAGGCCCTGTTGTATGTTCTGTAAATGCTGGATTGGGCAAGGAAGGTAAACCCTTAGAAAAAGCGAAGAAGTCGAAAAATATACTCATTATTGGTGGGGGTCCAGCTGGGATGGAAGCTGCAAGGGTTGCAGCATTAAGAGGTCATAAAGCGACTCTATGGGAGAAAAGTGATCA
>JAHQWY010000169.1 GCA_029856445.1 Promethearchaeia archaeon | reverse complement strand
TAATCCGGAATATAAACTATCTGTTAAATGTTCTATCAATTTATCTTTAAAATCTTCATATTTATATATTTGGCCAAATTTGAGAAAAGAGGATAAAAAACTAGAAATTGAGTTTTCAAGTTCCCTTTCAACTATTTTTCGTTTGTTAAAGCAGAACGATTTGATTAATCTCTCTAACATTGTCCCATCGAAGTTTGTTTTTATTGACAACGCCTTAAATTTAGTTTTGTGCTGTTCCATTTTAACTTGATCTCTTGACTTGTGCAATTCATTATAATCTTTCTTGATCATCGACCATAATCCCTCTCGTAATGTAAAGATATTAGTATTTACCTTTTCTTTCTCTTTAAAAATTGTGTGTACCCTTAACTCATTTTTTCTTAAAAATTCGTCCAAATTTGTAGATTCCATTTGATTAGGATTAAAGAATATCTCATATAAAGCACAAATTTCAATTTCACTTATATCTTTTATAAAGAATTCTCTAATATATTTATCATAATCTAAAAAGAAAAGAAAAATGGTGTCATCTATTGCACTGTTGGGGTGTTCATAAGTCGCTAAATTGATAAATTTCTTATATTCGAATCTAATTTTATTCGCTCGAACCCATTCAAAAGCGAAATCTAACATTTTTTTATTTTTACTAATTAGAGGTTTGTAATAATTGAGTATATCTAATATTCTATCAAGGGAAAATCCTACTGATTGATTTATCAAGAATTTAGCTATGATTTCTACATGATCAGAATTTTTAAACATACGATTTATTCTCTGATAATTCCATAATAATCTTTCATCATCAATCTTAAACAATTGTTTGAATTTGATCTCTTCCAAAAACCTTCCCTCAATACCTCTTTTTTTTAATTTTTGTTATCAAGTAATTCTTTAATTTTGCTAAGACCTTCATTAGAATTAGCACTCCATTTATCGAACGGATTAATTCTTGAATTTATTTCAATTATAGTCTTTTCAAAATTCCTCTTCTCATCTAAAATGAACCTTAATTTTTTTTTAAAAAATGAAATTTCATAACTTTCTTTCAATTTTTCCTGTGTTGGAATTAATATTAAACCATAGCTCTTTCTGGTTTGATTTTCGACTACAAATTCTTCTATGTATAAAACTTCAACATTAGAACCACTTAATTTTATTTTTCTAATGTTAGGATAAATATCTTTTTTTTCGAAAAGCTTTAAGGTTTCAAATATACGTTTTTCAAAATAATCTGGTAATATTGCCATGAAATAGTAGGAGGGAATAGCGTTTAAAAACCTTATTCTTAATGGATCATCAGTATCAAATGTATATAAGTTAGATTCAACAAAATCTCCATTTTTTATTCTTTCTATTAAGCCTATTGAAAAATATTTCTTTTTTTCTTCCCAGTACATCTTTCTCGGAGATCCTAATGAATGTTTGATCAGATTTATACCTCTTCGTAATTCTGCACTTATAAATTTGTTATAGTTAAATTCAACCCCATAAGTTTTTTGGTTTATATGTCTCCCTTGAATGATACTCTGATGAATATATTTATTGATTTTTTCATAAAGCAACTTAGGATCTTCTGTATACGGAGATCCAATGAATGCAAAGAGATAAGTCGTATTATTCTCTACTTCAACTAAAGAATTAAGACATAGGAATGATTGTATAAAACTTTCTTGAATCTTATATTCTTGATTTGACGATAATGTCGATTCAATAAAATTAATATTCCACTTTCGCTTATTTTCATAAGCGTGGCTCATAAATAAAGGTCCAAGAAACCTCATAGGTAAGAGCTTTATTTGCTTTATATTTTCTTCTGATAATCGTGTAGATAGGTCAATTTTTTCATATACAATGTTGTCTTCTGTAGAAAAGAATAAACCTAATAGTAAATCTAAGCTTTCCATTTTTAGTAACGAATTATTATATCAAAATGATCTTAAAACACTCTGATAAATCTTTTCAGTTAAAATAGATCTAGGAAAGACAAAATTCGACAAAACTGTAACAATTAAGACAATTTCAATGTTTAATCTCAAATTTTTAAAGGAAAATGATAGTAAAAATTCATAAAGGTCAAACTCAGAGTCTAATTTCAATGAAAATTCAATGAAAAATATTCAATAAACAATTATGATAGAATTTTATTTTATATTTATTCTGATTCTTTAATATCAAGTTTTTTAAATTTATATTTTGATTTATCTGTAGGAATTATATAACTCCCTCCTTCAGAATCAGTTATTTTCAATGTAAATTCAAATTTCCCTTCTAATGCCTTGCTTAAATTATTTAGGATCTCTTCAATATCAGGTATTTCTGGATCACCATTTTGGAGATTTTTATGATATATTGAGACTGCACTTTCGAACCTGTATAAAATACCTTCTACGTTAGTGTAATAAAATTCTGCTCTAGGACCTGGTTCTACATTTAATTCGAGTTCAGGAATTTCTAGTTTTCCTGTTGGCGAACGGTAAATCTTTGATTTAAGATCTTCCTCAGTACTAACTTCCAAGGTCATTACTCCTGGATTAATATTTGTTGTCAAAGGAATTATATCATTTTTATGAAAGGTGCAATTATCACATTCGAATTTCAATATAAGCATCTTATCTCCATCACGTAAATCATATACACTCCTAATAATATCTATTGTGCCACTCTCACACGATGGACATTTAAATGAATATAAAGTTTCACTATTTTTTTTCTCATCAGACATACGAATCATAAAAATTTCAAATTAGCTTAGAATTTATCTCATCTTATTTTAAAGTTTCTCTATATTAATTCAAAATAATGAAATTTAGAAAATAAACTATTTATTAGAACCTTATTTTTAGATATAATAATTATAATTAAAAACCCTATATTATTGTTAAATATTGCAATTATAGGAGAAATATCAAAAGAACTATTATTCATTAATTACTGAAGAACTCAACAAAAATAAGTTGGTTAAATTTGATTCAAGAAGAAAAAATTATAGAAATCACTATGCATTGTAGGGGTGGTCAAACATGTATAACCGCTAGTCAATTGTTAGCTGAAATGGCCTTTGAAGAAGGGTTTAAGGACACAATAGCAATCCCTATAATTGGTGCTGAGAGAAGGGGTGCTCCTATACAAGCATTTTCGAAAATTTCAAAAAGCAAATCGATCAAAACATATGACAGTGTAGTAAATCCAGATTATATTTTGATGTTTGATACCTCATTGCTGGATATTCCGAGCATTAAAGAATCCATAAAAGAGGGGACGACATTGATAGTAAATAGCCCAAATCCAATCGATACTACCGAACTTCCTAAAAACATAAGAATTTTTATAGTTGATGCTACAGGAATTTGTATCCAAAAAGATTTTATGCATTCTAGTGGCCCCATCCTAAATATCCCTATGTTAGGTGCTTTTGGAAAAGTAACTGGGTATTATGATCTTAACAGTATGGAAAAAGTAATTAAAAAAGAGTTTGGAGAACGCAGATTGGAAAAAAATATGAGTGTAGCAAAAGAAGCCTATGAAACAGTAAGGGAGGTATAAAATTGACAAAATCTGAAAAATGGAAGAAAATTAATAAATCTATTAAAGAGCGTCCTGAAGTTCAAGATTATAAAAATTGGGAGGAATTGCCGCCCATTCCTATATCCTTACCTATAGATGGCAGTATAGGCGCTACAGGGGACTGGAGGACATTTCGACCTGTTATTAAAGAGGGGTGCAATTCCTGCGGTATCTGCTGGCTTTTCTGCCCAGAAGGAACAATATCCAGGAAGGATGATGGCTCTTTTGAGATTGATCTTAGATATTGCAAAGGTTGTGGAATTTGTGCGAAGGAGTGTCCTTCGAATAATATAGAAATGGTAAGAGAGAGTGATATGAAAGATGGTTGAAGCTCAACAGGATTTTATACAGGAAAGAGAAACAAAAATAATTAAAGGGAATGAAGCAGCAGCTTATGCTGCAAAATCAGCTCGAGTGCAGGTAATCAGTGCATATCCAATTACGCCACAAACAACCGTGGTTGAAAAATTATCTGAATTTGCAGATAATGGAGAAATGCCAGGAACTCAATATATAAAAATGGAATCAGAGCATAGCGTTTTTGCTGCTGTAATTGGTGCTAGTAAAGCTGGGACTAGAACTTTTACAGCAACATCTGGTCAAGGTATATTTTATGCGCATGAAATGATTCATTGGGCTGCAGGTGCAAGGTTACCTATTGTTGTTGCGATTGCTTCAAGAGGACCCGCACCACCGTGGAATATTTGGGCAGATTTTACTGATGTATTAAGTCAACGCGATACGGGATGGATGAGTTCATTTTGTGCCTCTCATCAAGAGATTTATGATGAAATTCTGATGTCCTATAAAGTATGTGAAGATCATGAGATTTTACTCCCTAAGTTTGTCGCATATGGTGGGTTTATTCTCTCTCATACTTCAAAGCCGGTGATAATTGAAGACCAAGATCTTGTGGATAAATATTTACCCTCCTTACCCAGTGAAGAGGGTTGGCCTCATATATGGATGGATCCTAAGAGACCGATGATGTTTGGTAATCTTATTATGCCTTCTGGATTTTATTATGAGTTTAGAATGAAAATTCATGATGCCTTCATTCAGGCCAAAGAAAAAATCAAAAACGCAACAAAAGAGTTTGAAAATATTTTTGGGAGACATTATGGGAATGGGTTAATTCAAGAATACCGTATGGATGATGCTAAAGTAGGAGTATTAATATATGGGGATTTAGCATTACAGATGGAACAAGCTGTTGATGATGTAAGGGAAGAAGGATACAAAGTAGGTATGATAAAATTAAGACATTTTCGACCATTTCCAGTTGAAGACATCATAAACTCCATGAAAAAAGTTGAAATTATAGGAGTTATTGATAGAGCAACAGCATTTGGATCACAAACTGGAGGTCCGGTTAGTGGTGAAGTCAAATCTGCTTTACATGAAATAAATGGAGCACCAAAAGTTCTGTCTATTATTAATGGATTAGGTGGAAGAGAGGTATCTCTAGAACAACAAAAAAATCAATTAAAAATGTTAGTCAAATTTAAAGAAACTGGAGAGTTGCCAAAAGATATGATCCATGGAACTCTCTGGGATGGACTATTGGAGGTTGAATAGTAAATGGTTAAATTGAAAGAAGTATTAGAGTCATGCCAAGAAGAATATTTTCTTCCAGGAAATTCTTGCTGTGCTGGTTGCGGTCTTGAAATTGCACTCCGTTGGGCAATGAAAGCTTTAGGACATAACACTGCTTTAGTCACACCTGCTTCGTGTTTAAATGTTGTGATTGGATTATGGCCAAAGACCGCTCCTAATTTTCCTTTTACCAATATGGCATTTGCTGCCGCGGCTGCGGCTGCCACCGGTATGGAGGCTGCTTTTAAAGCTAAGGCACACAGATTCCCTAATAGAGGATGGGATGAGATAACGGCATTAGTATTTGCTGGTGATGGAGGAACTGCTGATATTGGAATTCAAGGTTTAAGTGGTGCTGCGGAAAGGAATTCTAATATAATTTATGTATGTTATGACAATGAAGCTTACATGAACACGGGGATCCAACGTTCTTCTAGTACACCCCATGGAGCAATTACTACTACAACCACAAAAGGAAAAGAAAGATATAAGAAAAATCTTCCAGGAATATTAGCTGCGCATGAAATCCCTTATGTTGCCACATGTAGTATTAGCGAACCTCTTGATCTTTATGATAAATTTAAAAAAGCTAAATCAATTAAGGGTTGCAAATATATTCATATTTTAGCTCCTTGTCCTCCTGGTTGGGGTTATCAGAGTGAAGAATCAATAGAAGTGGCACGTTTAGCAGTGAAGACGGGCACTTGGATCTTATATGAAGTTGAAAATGGTATAATGACGTTATCTAAGAAAAGTAAATCCTTATTGGATCCTTCAAAAAGAGCTCCATTAATAGATTATCTTTCAAAACAAAAACGATTCTCACAGATATCTGAAAAAGATCTAATAGAGCTTCAGGAAATTATAGATCATAATTGGGAACGAATAAATGTTGAATTAAGTTGTCAAGAACAATATCTAAAATAATCTTTAAATTTATTCAATACTCTTTTTGTATTATCGGTTTAAATTTTTAATGATTTTCAAATGGGATTCTTAATAAAGTTAGGTGGGAAAAAACTCGAAGATATTGAGTTATATTTAAAAATTGCAGTGGAAAATATTATAGAAGGGAAAGTGATTGCTTTTCCGACCAACTCAGTTTATGGGATTGGAGGAAGTCCTTTAAACTTAAATGTAGTGAACAGATTATATGATATCAAATTCCGAGATAGAACTAAAGGATTTCTATTATTGGTTTCCGATTATGAAGAGGCATTAAAAATTGCTGAATTCAATGATTTAGCTAAAAAATTGGCAAAACAATATTGGCCGGGTCAATTAACACTTGTTTTAAAAAAGAAGGAACCGAGTATCATTGCCCCAGAAGTAGCTGCTTTTAAAAACACAATTGGTTTGAGAGTTCCCGAAAATGAGATAATTTTAAGAATTTTGAATCTCTTGAAACAAGAAGGACATCTCGGAGTTATAATAGGAACCTCAGCGAATTATTCAGGTGAACCTCCTTGTATTAGTGGAGAGGAAGTTGTAAAGAAATTATTAAATCCTATAGATTTGATCCTTGATGGAGGTAAATCTAAATCTAAATTATCAACAACTATAGTTGATTGTACTACAGAAGTACCAAAATTTTTAAGAATTGGTAAGATAGCTGAAGAGGAGATTTTAGAATTTTTGTTATAATAAGAGGGGGATAGACACGAAAAATTTCAATTTACTAATCTCGACATCTAGGTTTAATGAGACAAATGCTTCTAGTGAAATTTGGTTTACCTTATTAATTTGTGGTGATAATTATCCAATTATTTCAAAATTAACTTTTCCTGGGTTAATTTCTGTTTTAACCAACATAGATGCTAAAAAAATAATTCGAAAAATTCGACAAATATTGAAAAAGGATCCTCACTTTTTCCAATACATACTTAAAATCATTCCTATTGATTATATATGTGAAACTAATATAAAAACAATAACCAATTTAATCCAAAATCATTCTAAAAATTTTATAAGAGAAGGAGATACTTTTAAAATAGTGATAAATAGAAGAAAACATGAAAAAATAGAAAGAAATTTTATGATTGAACGAATTGCAAGCAATATAAATAACAAGGTTGATCTTGACAATCCAGATAAAATTATTAGACTTGAGGTATTGGGTAATTTTTGTGGGGTGTCTTTTTTAGAAAAAAATGATATAATTAGAGTAGGGGCTCTCAAAAAGTTTCTTTAATTAGCTTTAGTTTTCTCTATATTTAGAAGAGCCATTTTCTCACATAGTAAATCAAATACTGCTAATGAGAAAGGTTCTAAATTATTAATGTAATCTGTTATATTGTAATTCTTATTCCCATAAGAATTTAAAACAGATTTGATTTGCCAGCCAGAGATATCATAGTTATCTATAATTGTATTGACTTTCTTAACAGTTAAGTTATCTATTGTAAAATCTATCTCGTTGGCATGTAAAATTTGTAAGATTTCTTCGTTTATTTTATTTATATTATCTTTTGGAGATATAATGCATATTATTATATTTCCCTTCTCTAGATCATAATATTCAATACCAAAAGTCTCAATACCTTTACTAATTTGCCTGCTTGCTGATAAATATAACAAAAGTTCAATATTTTTTTTATTTGAAATGTTTGTTTTATGTAAAAAAGCTTTTTGCATATAATAACATGCCATAAATAGATGATCTTGATTTAAAACATATTTATCTTTCAGAAATTGTATGGTTGACTCTTTATTCTTATTTTGGAGTTCTTCAATTATATCAAACACACGATTTAAAGCCTCTTGTTCATTGGTTATTGAATTTACTTTTAGAAATTGATTTATATCTAATTTAATCTGATTGA
>JAHQWY010000168.1 GCA_029856445.1 Promethearchaeia archaeon | reverse complement strand
ACGAATGATATTGAAAAAATAGAATATGTAAAAAGCAAGGTTGCTTCCCAATTATTATTTAGGGAGAAGTTCATATCTTTATATTAAAAATCAAAATAATTTTTTATTATTAACAACTTAGGAATTGAAAGAGAAAAGAGAGGAAAAAAATGAGAATTTCTGGATCAGGAAGGCTTTCAGAGGGTACGATTAATGATGAATTGCGAGTTTCCGGTTCCGCAAGAATAGACGGTGATTTTGAGTGTAATGGATTCAGATCATCTGGTTCTTTAAGAGCGGAGGGAAATCTGACGGTTCATGGAGATTTTAGGAGTTCTGGATCGTTTAGACTTCATGGATCCCTTTATGGAGATGGTAATGCAAGATCAGCGGGTTCAACGTCCATGGGAGGGGCGTTTCTAATAAAGGGAGAATTGCGAAGTGCAGGTTCAATACGAATAGGTGATAAACTTGAAGCTCTTAAAGGAATTAGAACTGCAGGTTCAATGAGAGTAGAAGGGGACGTTTTTTCACAAGGAAGAATTGATATTGAAGGTTCAGCTAGAATCGAAGGAAATATTAAGGGAAATGATATTTTCATTGGAATAAGTCTTGGGAAGTCTAAAAAGACAGTTAAGGATCGCTTTAAAGTATATGGAAGCATTTTCGCTACAAACACGGTTGATATAAACGGAACAAATGTGGAAGGAGATGTGAGAGGACGGAATGTAAGAATTGGTCGGGGAACGGAGATCTCAGGAGCAGTTTTTTATATTGACAGTATAGAGGTCCACAGACAAGCTACTGTCGTTAACGAACCTATTCAAATTGAGGTAAAATAAAAAAAAATAATTATTAAATTAGAAGGAGGGAATAAAGTGTCAAATGAAAATGAACGAAATAAGAACAATGAAGAAGAACTTGGAGGGGTAGAATGGAAGCTAAATGAGATTAGGGATGAATTATTGGATGATATCGAGGAATTACGTGATGATTTTGGTGAAGAAATTGAGTTAATACTTGAAGAAAGTGAGGAGATAAAAGATGAATTAAGAGAGGAATTGGAGGAACTTGAGGATGAAAAGGAATCTTTACTAAAAGAAATCGAAGATTTAAGGGAAGGATTAGAAGATTTAGGAGTAAATGCAAAAGAAAGGATTGAAAAAACTAAAGAAAAACTCGGAAATTTAAAGGAAAAAACGGACAGATATGAAAAAAAATTAAGGGAAAGAATAAAGAAAAAACTCGAAAATGCAAGAAAAAAAGTAGATAAACGAATAAATATTTCTGTTGATCCTGCAATAAGTGAAGAGTGGAAGGATTGGGCAGAAGGACTAGGAGCCTCAGTTTCAGAATTGGTTAGAAAATCAATGAAATTCGTAAAAAATAATATTGGGGATATAACAAAATTAGAGCAATTTGGTCATGAGATGGGAAAAATGGGCGTTAAAATAGAAAAAGCGGTAAAAAACTCAGGTATAGAGAAGTTAGGAGATAAACTGGACGAAAAAATTGAAAAACAAATTAAAAAAGGTAAATCAAAAGTGCATATAGCTACTGTCCCAGAAATTGATAAGGAACGTATGAAAAAACGTGTAGATGGATTAATAAAACTATATAAAAATCTACCAATTGATAAGTTGGCCCAAGCGATGGAAATATCGTTAGAAGAGGCTGAAAATCTCATTTATGAATTAGTGGCAGAAGATATTAAGGGTCAATTGGAGGAAGGGGTGTTTAAATTCACGAGTACTTCAGAAGAAGTATTAGAAGAGATAACTTCAAAACTTTTTGAAATGATAGACAAAATGTAAATAAAAAAATTTAAACAAAAATTAGGAAATTAGGGGATTATGAATGGAAATTAAACCAACACGAAAATCATTTAGGCAATACATTTTCTTTTGGACGGGTCAATTGTTTTCTTTACTCGGTTCAATGGTGGTGTTTTTTGTACTAACTTTTTGGATTGCGGATGTGTATAGAGATCCTATTATAACTTCGTTTGCGTCGTTTTTATATGTATTTATGATGATCATATGTATGCCTATAGCTGGTGTTGTTGCGGATAGATTTGATCGTAAGAAGGTAATTATTTTCGTCGATTCAGGTCAAGCATTTGCTACTTTTTTATTGATCTTATTTTTTCAATTAGGGTTAGCAAATATTTGGATAATTTATGTTTTTATCAGTTTACGAAGCATGTTTCAAGCGTTCCATATACCAATAGTCAATGCCATTATCCCTACGATGGTCCCAAAAGATAAGTTAGCACGAATAAATGGGATTAATTATTTATTTACCGGAGTGGTTCAACTCTTTGCCCCATTTTTAGGAGCAATGCTACTAGTGTTCTTTTCACCTTACTTGATTTTATGGGCGGATATTATTACTTTCTTTATTGCTTTGATACCGTTATTACTGGTAACGATACCTTCAATAGCAGAAATTAACCATACTGAAGAAATAGTTAAAAAGCGTTCCTTTAAAAAAGATTTTAAAATTGGCTTTAAAATATTGAAAATCGTTCCTGGTCTTATGGTAATCTTAATCTTATCGATGCTATCAAATTTCTTAATCAAACCTGCTGATACACTTATGGCACTATTTATCATTGACGTTCACGGAGGAAGAGCAGGGCATCTTGCACTCGTTGAAATGGTCTTCACAGGAGGTATTATTAGTGGATCAATATTTGTATCGATTAAAAAGAACTGGAACAATAAAATCAGAGTAATTTTTATTGGAATGATAATTGCCTGGATTGGATATATGATATTTGCGATTGCACCTGTGGGTTCATTTCTTATTATGGGTTTAGGTGGTGTCATATTAGGATTCGTTTTACCAATTATCAACTCTCTTGCTCAAACATTTATACAAACAAATGTACCTCCTGATAAATTAGGGAGAGTAACTTCGATTGAATCTACCCTTGCTTCAGCAATCTCACCAGTCAGTTCACTTGTTTCAGGGCCATTAGCATTGTTATTGGGTATTCCTGCTCTGCTATTTTCTTGTGCTCTACTCGGTATTCTATGCACTATTAGCTTTTGGTTTTTTACAGGGATAAGGAAAGTCGATTTGGATAGAAAGGGGTTGTATGATGAAATTAATGGCAAAATTGAAAGTATTGAAATATAATTATCTCTTTTTTTTATTACTATTAATAAAATAGAATTTATGGAATGGAAATGAATACAGAAATTACAGTTAATGAGAAAACATTTAAAACATACCTATTATTTTGGAGTGGGCAGCTGTTTTCAGTTTTAGGTTCATCTATTTCACAGTTTACAATAATTTTGTGGTTAACTGAGATTACTGGAAGTACAATGCTTCTATCATTATCCAGTTTTTTATATATTTTACCAATGACAATTGTAATTACTTTTGCGGGAGTCTTAATAGATAGATGGAACAGAAAAAAGATTATTATGGTAGTTGATTCTCTTCAGGCATCTATTATGGTTTTAATAGTTTTTTTGTTTCTTTTTAAGATAGCAGAACCAATACCCATCATAGCCATTAATGGGCTTCTTGGATTATTTCAAGGATTCCACATACCTACTGTAAATGCGATTGTACCGACTATGGTTCCTAAAGAACGGTTAAGTAGAATGAATGGTGCTAATTTGTTTCTTACAGGATTTCTTCAAATAATAGGACCGATAATAGCGGCGATGTTAATGGCTTTTCTTCCTATCACGATTATCCTTTTATTAGATCCAATAACATTTGTTATTGCATTTATTATCTTAATATTGACTAGTATACCGACAATTAAAATAGATGTAACCTCAATTCAGAAAAAATCATATTTAGAAGATTTGAAAATTGGTTTTCAAACTTTAAAATTGATCCCTGTTGTATTGATGATGCTTATAATAGCAATGTTTATAAACTTTTTATTAAGACCTTTTAGTGTCTTTATGCCTTATCTCATTTTATTCAATCATTCTGGTACGCCCACAAATGTAGCTATTGTCCTTGCATGCATGAATGGGGGTACACTTTTAGGAGCATTAGTAACTTCTATTAAAAAGCATTGGAAACATGGATTTTTCATCTACTTTGGGGGGGAATTCCTTATAATGGCCACATATGGAATTATTGGTATTACTCCACATGGATATTTCTTATTAATGAGCATCATTATAGCAATTCTTGGATTTACATTTCCTATTATAAATACAATCTATTTAACAATTATGCAACAAAAAGTGCCAAAAGAGAAATTGGGGAGGATTTCTTCTATTGATTATGCAATCTCCTCAGCGATATCTCCAATAGGTGTTTTAATTTCTGGTCCGTTGGCAGAGATATTTGGTGTGCCTAAACTATTCCTTTTTTGTTCGATTATAGGAATGACAATCACCATTATCATATGGTGGATTGCCTATACGCGAGTTAATAATCGCAATAATGCAAACCAATAGATAAACAAAAAGATTAATAACATTAAAATTAAAATTATCATTTGAAAAGTAAAGCATCATTTATTTGAGTCGTTGAAAATTGGAAGAAACAGCTAATCAAGAGACATTTAAGAGTTACATTTTTTTTTTCTCTGGACAGCTGTTTTCATTATTAGGATCACTTGTTGTCTTTTTTGCTATATCTGTGTGGATTACGGATGAGACTGGTAGTGCTCTAATGCTCTCGATTGCTAATTTTATTTTTTTAATTCCAACACTTGTCTTCTTCCCTATCGCAGGAGTAATATCAGATAGATATGATCGAAGGATGATAATTTTAGTCGCAGATTCATTACAAGCAATTATAACAACAATATTAGCTTTATCTTTTATGTTTAATTTCACAGAATTTTGGTTTGTTTTTACAATTATAGGATTTCGTAGTGTATGTCAAGCATTCCATCAACCTACTGTCAGTGCTATCATTCCTTCTATGATTCCCAAAGATAAATTGAGTAGAGTGAATGGGATTAGATATTTGTTTCTTGGTATTGTTCAGTTCATTGGACCTGCTGTCGGTGCTACACTATTATTCTTCTTTCCAATAAAGTATATTTTATGGCTAGATGTGATAACTTTCTTTATAGCACTAGTTCCTCTTATAACGCTTAAAGCACCGACGATTCAAATTGATACCATGGGTCAAGAAAAAAGTTCATTCGGCAAAGAAATTAAGTCTGGATTTTCTATTTTAAGAGGTGTCCCTGGACTCTTAATTATCATGATACTAGCAATGCTATTAGTTATGTTATCACAACCTGCAATGGTACTAGCACCATTTTTTATCAAGATTATACATGGTGGAAGTACTTTTACATTAGCTTTGATTCAAATGATTATGCAAGGGGGCATGATTTTAGGATCCATATTAGTTTCTGTAAAAAAGAAGTGGAATAATAAAATAAGAACCTTTTTTATTGGAATTATGCTCATGAACCTTGGATATTTAATTTATGGACTTGCTCCGATAGGATTTTATCCAATGTTATGGATTGGATCTTTTGTTATGGGTTTCGTTATGCCGGTTGTTAATACAATCGTGATGACAGCTATACAAATTTCAGTACCTCTTGATAAAATGGGTAGAGTATCTTCTCTTCTGAATTTGTTAATGATGGTTGCTTCACCTTTAGGAACCATTCTCGCAGGACCATTAAGTGAAATTATGGGCGTCTCTAATTTATATATTCTATGTGCTCTATTCAGCATGATCGTTACCATTATTCCTTATATATTTACAGGGATTCGACATATTGATTATGATCAAGTAATAGTACGTCAAATGTAAAAATCTATAAAATCTAAAATTTCTTTTAGGAGTAAATATTTATCAAATCATTATTTTGAATCGATAACAGGGGATAAAAAATAGAATTAACATCAAATAAATCGACCTATAAACAATATCTTTTTTTTTGGTCTGGTCAATTGTTTTCTCTTTTTGGATCGACAGTAGCATATTTTGTACTAATATGGTGGCTGACAATTATAACTGGCAGTGCTATTATCCTTGCAGTTGCTTCATTTATAACAATTCTTATATCTACTATTTGTATGCCTATTGCGGGAGTATTTTCAGATAAACTAAATAGAAAAACGATGATTCTTATCGTTGATTCACTACAAGCATATACTACACTTATATTAACAATACTTTTTCAGTTCAATCTTATGAGTGTTTTAATAGTATTGATATTCATGAGTGCTCGTAGCATATTTCAAGCATTTCATGCACCTACTGTAGCTGCAATTACACCATCTATGGTTCCCCTGGAGAAATTAATCCGTATTAATTCAATTAGTTTTTTATTTCTAGGAGTAATCCAGATTTTTGCTCAATTAATAGCTGCAATTCTTTGGTTGCTTTTTCCAGTAAATGTAATTCTTTGGATTGATATTATAACCTTTATAATTGCTTTGATACCATTGATCATAGTAAAAATTCCTTTAATAAATAAAAAATCTCTTGGAGTCATGGAAGAACAAGAGAAAAATTCATTCTTTAAAGATTTTAGATTAGGTTTCAAAACTTTGAAGGCTATTCCAGGGCTTTTAATCATCTTAGTAATGTTTACAATTATTACTTTTCTAATGGCACCATTAAAAACATTAATGTCTCTTTATGTACATAATGTTCATGGTGGTCAAGCTGGACATTATGCTTTAACTTTAACATTTTTTCAAGGTGGAATAGTAATAGGTGCCGTAATTACTTCAATTAAAAAGGATTGGACTCATAAAGTTAGAACGATTTTTATTAGTAATGGAATTGGAATGGTGGGCATAACAATTTTTGCCCTTGCACCGAAAGGATTTTATCTCATAATAGCTGGCGGGGCCGTATTAATGGGCTTAACTCTTCCAATTGTAAGTTCATTAACTACAACCTTCATACAGACGACAGTACCACCAGATAAAATGGGTAGAGTTTCATCTATTAGTAGTGCCTTATCTGCTTCAATACTCCCAATCGGAACGATATTGTCTGGACCATTAGCTGAAATTCTCGGAATTTCCAGTCTGTTTTTCTATTCTGCAATACTAGGTTTAATTGTTATAGCTTCGATATGGACACTTACCAACATTAGGAAAGTAGATTTAGATAAAGTTGCAGAAAATAGAGAGATAATAAATGAAAAAATAAATAATATTAGTATTTAAACTTCTTTTCTTCTTATTTATTTTTATAAAAATTTAACCAATGGTTAATAGCCATGTTTTTTCGATTAGCATCTGGTTCTCCAAAAATATCTGGAACTCCGATATCCTTTGCGTTTAGATTGTCTCTTATTGCATCTTGAATTATATTTTTAAATTCTATCATAAAATCAATATGCCTATTTAATGAATTTGCACCCTTTAAGATTGGACCATGACCTGGAATATATATATCAGCATCCATCTCTCGCATTTTCTCTAATGCTTCAATTAAATGCTCAGGATTACAGGTAGGATCTCCTATATAAGGAAATGTGTTTTCAAAGATTAAATCTCCTGCAAATATTACTTTCTCATATGGAAATGAGACAAAACTAGAACCGGCAGTATGTCCACCGGTGTGAAAAATCTCTATATACAAATCATCATCTTGGATGATTAGTTTATCTGTGAAGAGAAGAGTGGGAACGATATACTCAAGCCCTTCGCCAATTGGGCCTTCTTTAGCTAAATCTTTAATAAAAACTTGATAACGCGATTTAGTTTCGCTGTTCAACATAATCTTTGAAGTAATTTCACTACTCAAAACACAGACATCTTTAAAGGGTTTAATCCCAAAAATATGATCTCCATGGTAATGAGTTATTACTAAATATTTAACTGGAATATTAAATTTTGTTTCTAAATTATTGCGTAAGATCTCTCCAGTTTTCACATACATCGTACTGTCTATTGCAATACAGAAATTTCTTAATGCGATCCCTCCTGCATTGCCACGCCCCTCTCCTGTAGTGTTCGCTACTGTATGAGGAGTAATAGTTTCTAAATCATATGATATAGTCATTAAATTTCAACTTGGAAGTTTTAAGTTCTAAAAATTATTTAATGATTTATATTTTTTC
>JAHQWY010000167.1 GCA_029856445.1 Promethearchaeia archaeon | reverse complement strand
ATCAATTGATGTTCTCATAATTATTGAAGTTAATGATGGAACTGACTCTGATGAAGATAGAAATGAATATTTAGTATATCTAAATCCGTGATGAAACAATTAAAATTTCCTCATAATTTTAAAATTCCTTTTTTTTCTATTTCTTTCTTTAGTATTTGATTAGAATAATATATTTATTTACTGCTTCATACGGGCGGAGGAATAATAAGGTCTTTTTAAAACCAAAATGATTATTTTTATTAAGATTTAAAATAATATTGAAATAATAGAATTTCTAAAAATAGTTAATTAGTTAGTCCCAATTTTCAAAAATTAAAGAAGAATAGGTAAACGATCTATGGCAGATGATATTGAAATAAAAGATGGAAAAATGTATGGTGGCTGGAGAACACCCGAAAACCTATACAGAGCTTTAAAAACCTCGATTCATGATGATAAAGTAGCAATGAAGGTTGGAATGCGCGGTGGAACCATCCCTGGTACGATACATTTAAGTCTATTTGCACCTTTAACGCAGAAATTATTTGGAGACAGATGGTTTGAGAAAGGAATAGTAAGTATGTATTATACATATGCAACTATCGATAAAGAGGAGGTTAGAGCAATTATCGAACTACCTGAAGGCATTACAGAAGATACCTTACCCATTACGGCAGATGATGTTCAATATAAAGCCTGGGGAGAATTGAAAAACGGACAACAAATTATGACAGGCACTATATCTATAGGTAATCCAAAAGAACCTTCCTATTTACAATCACTTGAATTAAAAAACAGTAAACCTGAGGAACTTCGTATTTTAGAAGGGTATAAAGTAGGGGATGAATATGGTCCCGAAGAGGTTTTAGTTACAAAAGATGCTGCTATTAAGGGGTTACCCTCTATAACTGATAGGTTGGAATATTACAAGGGAAAATCTCCATGGGGTAATTCAATTCTGTCTCCTACTGCTTCGTTTGGTACTATGACATTGGGTTTAACAGCATATAATAAGACATGGGATAAAGGTGTTCCTTTTTTTGGTGCTACAGAGGTAAAATATATAAATGGACCGATACTTGTTGAAATGCCTTATATCGCAAAAGGTAGGATCGCTTGCGCAGGTGTTTCCAGTAAAACTGAGTATTATTGGCTTGATTCTACTTTAGAAGAAAAAGAAACAGGGAAATTAGTAGCATCAATGCGTCACATGAACCGCTATATGAAAGCTGGTTCCCCAGTTTATGAAGATCAATAAGTAAATATATCTTTTTTTTTTTAAATATTTTAAATTACCAGAGAGTGCCATAAGAAAACAGAAAAATGAACTTGTGGATGAAGAGAACTATCTCTAGATGGAGTTTCAAAAAGTAGAGGTTTATATCCAAAATGAATAGCAATAAATATTCAATAGTTCACTAAACTCATTTACCACAATTACTGTGCTTTTCTTAACATACACCAAAGAGGTATAGGAGTTTCAGGGATTATTACATGTTCAAGAATTTCGAATCCATATTTCTGGTAAATGGACACACTTTTTTCAGTGTTGGTCTCCACATAAATTGGTAACCCATCGCCCTCAACTGTTTTTAGCATAGTACTTATCAGTAATCCCCCGTATCCTTTTCCTTGTTCTTCTGGTTTAACGGCGATATTTTGAAAATACCAATGGTCAAATGGGGCATGATACCTGTGTCTTTCTTCCTCATATTTAAAAACTGACATAGATCTTCTCATTACTTTTAATTTTAAACCTACTTTACGCATTGCATAAAAACCACCCATTCTCATCATAGTCCAAGTAGATGGATAAACTTTATCAGGGGGAAGCCATATTGTAATTCCTTCTAAATTATCCGATGTCGCATAAGATAAACCAAATTTCATTCCATACCTATAGATCATATAAAAGCCATACTTTGCCTTTTGCTTTCTTTCTTTCTCATCAGGATATACAAATATCATAATAGGATCATCTTGAAAAGCTTCACCTGCCACCATACATGCCTTTTTAACGTCATCCGATGTTAATTTATATAATTTATAAAGACTGTCTAAATCATTATTCATATTCATATTTGAATTTAAAGAAAATTGTATTATAAGAAATTAGTAGACCAGTATTTATAAATATCCTATAATTCTTGAGAATCAGTGATTTTGACGACAAACTACGTGCTTTGGGCTACTTGGAATTTGATTTAATAATTGTTTTAAACAAACAGGATAGAGGTTGATATCGTCGATTTCATCCAATTTAAACCATTTGAAGAACCTATTTTTAGGATCAGGTCCACGAAATTCCTCTTTTTGCCAGATACCTTTCGATGTTTTAGGAGATACTAAATAGTAGAAACCTATTCCATGGATTTTTACTCCATCAGAAGAGGCTCCTTTGCCTTTCATAATGAAGAAAAGCTCCATTATCCACAATAACCGCTGAACTTCTATCTCGAATCCTCCTTTTTCTCTGATATGTCTCCGTATTGCATCTTCAGTAGTTTCGTCAAACAACGGACCTCCTCCAGGAAGTATCCAGTATTCTTCATCTTCATCCTCGGGTCCATACAGTAAGACTCGATTTTGCTCAATCATGACTGATCGAATATTTGGCCCCCCAATAGTTCCTTCTACTGAACCAAAGCCTATATGATTTGAGTTCATGATTATTATGAATTTTAATTTGATATAAAAATCTTATTAAAAGCTCTTAGATGCTTCATTAATATGATCTGGAGTTAAATTGATTAGATTATCTAAATACAAAAAAATTTGTAAAAAGAAGGAATACATAGGTTAAGTTACTTGACATTCCACATCATTGCGCATTCACCTACGCCGCCTTTTTGAACACCTTCATACCGTAAATTTCGAAACCCGAACTTACTTTTTACCTTTGATAAAACACCCATGATTACTTGAGGAAACATACAAGATGGACTGCCATGATCATGATATCTATAATAAGTGTTTGCAAAGCACATTTTACAGCTGTCTTGTTTCGCAATTAATTTTACAACATCCCCATGTTCATCTTTCACCACTTCTACCTTTGCATTATCTGTTATTGCCCATTCTTGTTCTAAAAATTGTTCTAATCGATTCATAAAATCATCTATGGTCTCAATTCCATTTTCATCAAATTCCCTTCCAATAGTACGCCCAATTTTGGTGAGAATCTCTCCTTTCTTATCTGCCGGGAGCGCCTTTTGTAAAGCATACCAAAGCTTGAAGAATGTACTGTAGGGTACCGTATCAAACCGTGTAGATAATCCTTTTACTTGATCTACAGCTAAATCTGCCATTTTATTTCATCTCTTTTTTAATATTTCATAAAGGTTTAGAATAGATAATACCACTGATCATAGATTATAAAAAAATTCGGGAGACTGCATATAGAATAATGGTTTAGTAGTCTGATTTTTTATCAGATATAATTCTCTACTAAACCAAGTACAGGAAACACATCATTTATTAGGATTTAATTTCCAGATCTTAAATGATTCAATAATAAAAACTACGGTTCCAAAAATCAAGAAAAACAATAAAAACAAACTTAGTGGCTCTGAAATAAACTCACCACCATAGAGTACAGCAAGGATAGAATAGACAATAAAACCCAGAATATAGATTATTAAATATAATGAAATTCTAGGAATCACTTTAGTACCGATGCGAATAAAAAATTTGAGAATCCTTATTTTCACTTCTTTATTAATTATGTATTGACCCTCTTCAGGACTTTTCAAAATAATTCCATCATTCAACAATTTTGTTATTTGATAAGCTACTGTTCCAGATGATGAAAAATTCAATCCTTTCTGAATTTCTCTTATTCCGGCATTGCTATGAGTATATATATACCAATAAACTTGAAGTGCTTTGCCTTCTATAGAAGTTTCAGTGATCTCAGTTTTAATCTTTTTTATCATTTTTATTGGTTCTTCAGACTCTCGAATAAGATTGCCATAATAAGACTTTGAGAGAAAATGAGTAGCAAAAATCAAAAATCCATAAATAATAAATAAAACAATCGAGGAACCGAGATAAAATTCAATAACACTTTGACTATAATCTGCTTGAGAAAATTGAAATAAAAAAATTATTGTTATTATTCCATGGAAAATAGTCAAATAATAGAAAATTCTTTTGAGATAGAAGATTACAAATCTTTTAAAACGTAAATTTTTGTATTCAGACTCTAAGTTAGCATTTAGTTTTCCATCTGGATTATTAGATTCTTCGATTGCCATAATAATAAACTATAACTTTCCCTAATATTGTGAATCCATTTTCAATTATTAAATTTTATTAAAGGTATGACCATCAACATCTTATCAAGAATAGTCCAAATAAAGAATCTTTAACTGTTCAGAAAGCTGAACAGAATAACATATTTAACTATGAAATGGATCAATATTAATGAAGAAAATGAATTCTAAAAGAGTAGGTTCTCTTATTTTCCTTACTGTATTTCTTTTCTTATCCAATCCAATAATAGCCAAAAGTACCCCAATTTCACCACATCATAGTAGTAATAACAACCTCAACGACATAGATTATTTTGAATTGATAAACAATGCGTTTGGACTAACAGATTCAGAGAAACAATTATTAACACAAAATAAGTTTGTTGTTTTGAATCGGATGGGAACAGAAGATATTCTAGATGCTTACAAGTTCTATTGGGAGAATGATTTGCCTATTTTCATAACAACTGATACAATGCTTCATACGTGGCATCTGATTTTTGATCATACACTCGAGGATGTTGAAGAAGAAATTTTCTACCCTCTTCTAAGCACATTAATAAATGGCATAGTTTCTAATGCGCTTCAAAGATATTTTGAAGGATCCATAACCTCAGAGACTCTTATATATTTTTTTGTAGCAAGTGAATTTACTAATTCAAGTAATAATGAAGCTCCTTCAGAAATTACAACGGCTTCTACTAAAATTGTAAATGCAATTTTGAGAGAAATTTCTATTAATTCAGCTGTAGGAGAATTTAACACTGATCTGACTAGACGATTTATTGATGATTTTAGTCAGTACAAACCAAGAGGACACTATACTAACTCTGAATCTTTAGAAAATTACTTCAGGTTATTTAAATGGTTATCGCGAATTCCATTCTTTTTTGATGATTATGCTGGGCAAATGTATCTCTGTACTAGTCCTCATGAAATGATTCAATTTGCTTTGGAAACTGTGTGGTTATTGAAAAATACAACAATAACCTTCTTAGAACAGGAGGTATCGGGTCTTGAAATATGGACTATATTCAAATCATTTTTAGATGTGGTTGTTGGTCAAACAAATGCAATTACTCCCCTTATTATTGATGATATATGTAAAGTCCTTATTGGTAACCCATGGGACCTAGATGACATTAATAATTATTTAATATCCCAATTACAAATGACTATTTTGAATGATTCAACAATACCAACGCCCAAATCCCCTTATATTATTGACGCACTTGCGATGTCACCTTGTTCTCCAAAGACTTTTGTACTATTTGGAGAAAGATTAACTCTTGATAGTAATGCTTTAAATCATTTAGTTTTTCCTTACGTCACTGATCGATTTCTACCAACTGGTTTAGATTTTGCAGCAACATGTATAGAATCTTTACGTTCCTTAGAACACCTAGAATCAGAATTTGACAAATATCCAGGGTTATCAAGACAAATCAATACTGTAAAAAATGAATTAAATAATATCTCTACTTTAGAAAAACAAACGATCCATTGGCAATGGATTGAGTCTTTAAAAGATCTTTCTGGAAGTGAACCAAGTTGTAATGAGACTCCTATTGTCCCAGAATTTATGAACTCAAATGCTTGGCTTGATGAAAAATTGACCACGATTATGGGTTCTTGGGCTCAACTCAAACATGATCTGATTCTTTATTCCCAAGAATCCGTGACGATTCTATCATGTTCTACTCCAGCGGGTTATGTTGAACCTTATCCAGAATTTTATAGTCAATTAGGAAATTTAAGTCAAACGTATAAATTTTCTTTACTACCTTTAGAATCTATAGGGCTGGATTTTTACGACTACTACACACTTCGGGCATTGGATGGTTTTTATGAAGCTACTCAGAATCTCGAGAAAATTTCATATAAAGAATTAACGGGAATACCTATTAATGATGAGGAAAAACAATTTATTCAACAAGTTTATGAGGAAAAAAGCGGATGTGGTAGTCCATTTCTAGCAGGATGGCTCTCTCAGATAATCGGAACTCTTGATTCAGAGTATGCTGAAATTAGTAATCTTCCAAATTCACGAGCTTCACTTGTTGCTGATATTCATACCGATCTTAATTTAAGAAGAATTTTACATTTAGCTACTGGTCTCTTAGAACCAATAATTGCTATTGTTCCTGGATGGGAAGGGAGAGAGATCGCTGCCGTTGGTCCAGTGTTTTCTTTCTATGAATTCAATCTATCTGATTATCAACGATTAAATGATGATGAATGGAGAGGAATACTTTCATTATGGATAGATGGGAATAATCGTGAGAACTATGATTTTGGAACATTCCCACGAGGATTTTGGGCTAAAAGTTATATGGTGTCCACAGAAATGACTACTAGCAGGATTTTTATTGATGAAGAAGAATTTAATCCGCCAGAATGGTTTACTGGTAGTGGAAATAATCTTTTGAAAGTATCAAATGAAGATTTGGCAGTTTCTATGGTAATACTTAGTTTTGTCTGCTCAGGGATATTAGTCTTAGTTTTAGTAAAGAAAAAATTAGAAAAAAATGATAAAAAACTTTAAACAATAATAAATGGAGTAAAATAATGGCTCGCCAAGCTCGAAATATGATGAAATATGTATTTAGACGGATACTGCTAATGCTCCCCATTCTTTTAGCAGTGTTAATATTTACCTGGATAATGTCTCATATGATGGCTGTAAATCCGCATTTAAATAAACTTGCAGGGGTGATGGATCGCCAAGCGTTGGAGAGAGAATTGAGAAGAGTTGGGTGGTACGATCCTTGGTATGTAAAGCTTGGCGTGTATCTTAAAAATTTCTTCTCTGGTGATTGGGGTAAATCCTATATAGTGTTACCAGAAGAAAATGTAATCGATCTTTTTGTTAAAATTTGGCCGAAAACTATTGAATTGATGTTATTTTCGGTTATTATAGTTCCGATTATTGCCATTAAGCTAGGTGTTGTTTCCGCAAAAAATAAGAACAAACCAAAAGATACAATGATTCGAGGATTGGCGATCTTAGGAGCGGGATTTCCAATTTTTTATATAGCCTCACTGGTTCAAATGTTTGTAGGCCTTCAATTGTATAATTTTACTTATGGTGGGATAGATTTGCCGGTAGTATATGCAAATAATCCATCATTAGTAAGACCCATTCCGGATGGTGGTGCGGGTACAGGATTTAGATTAATCGATAGCATTTTATATAATAATCAAATCTATTTATGGGATACTCTTGTACATTTAATACTCCCCGTATTTTGTATGATTTTTGTATCCTTATCTGGTGTCACCCGACAAACCCGATCAAGCATGTTAGATGTACTGGATCAAGACTATGTTAGAACTGCACGTGCTAAGGGTGTTAAAGATAGAGATGTCATTAATAAACACGCACTTCGAAATGCAATACTCCCTACAAGCCACCTTATTATAGGGGGAACAGCAGCATCACTTTTAGGTTCGCTTTTTGTAGAGATTACTTTTAATTATACAGGAATGGGATTTTATTTCCTTACAGCGATTTATGGAGGAGATTATTTAGTTATAAATGGATTTCTCGTATTTTCTACGATTATAATAATTTCAGGAACACTTATCGCAGATATCGCTTATACGATTATAGATCCGAGAATTGTTTATTAAAAGCAGAAATGACGTGAATTAACAAAACAAAGCTTTTATAAAAAATAATAGGTATTTTTTTAGATGGTTCTTTAATCTGCTTAATTCTTTTTTGTTTTCATCAAAAATTTTTCTTTGAGTATGAAAAATTTGGTTTTATTTTATCAATATGTTGATGATAGGGTTTAAAAATATTAGTTAGGAATTAATTACAAATCATAATGTATATTTTGCTTCTATGATTATATAAAATATACCCTA
>JAHQWY010000166.1 GCA_029856445.1 Promethearchaeia archaeon | reverse complement strand
GAGGGTTTGAAAACATCCATTACATAGAGAAATGATATTTTTTCCTTCACTTTCTGCAATCGTAAGATTTCTTGCGCCCATTGCTAACCAACTTTGATGATCAGTGCTATTGAAACCAACTGGATCTGGACAACAGGCAAATGCTGCATCAGAAGTTTTAATACCTAACTTATCAAATACTTTTCTTGCAGATGCCTCGATAAATGGAATTCTATTACCAATGACACATCCTTGAAACATTTTATATTCTTCAGCCTTAGCCATAATATTTCCACTTTTCTAGTGATAATTTTTAAAATATGTAATTGTAATACTTAATATTTAGATCTATTAAGAATTAATTAAAAAATTTGTTAAATAATTCAAGAAGTTCAGTATTACACATAAAAACATTAAAAAAAATTAGAAAAAAAAGGAAATTTTCTACCAATTATTCTTTTTTCATCTTCATTCTCGCAATAATCGTAAGTAATATCCCTAGGAAACCATAACTACCATTCACTATCCCTAAAACTATTCCCTCTAAATCATCGAGTATAGATCCTTCGAATATACCTGAGATCAAAAATATTATTAGACTAATTAATCCCATACCAGCCCCCAAACCAATGATGAATTTACCTAATCTATAATGATTCATTGCAACAATAAGAGATCCTACAATAACAGATATTCCCCCAGCCATTGCTATATATGCCAAGATCAAAATTACGAGAGCTACAATTTTAGCTACATCTTCACCAACATCTTCTTCAATTAAATCGAATAGTGTTTCAAAGAACGCTACACTTCCCACAGCAGAACTAATAATCATTAAAATTCCGCCAATAATACATATTATAATCCATTTTTTATTTTCCATTATTAATTAAACCTATTTGATTTATGTAAGTTTAATTGTAAAAATATAATATAAAAGCTTTTTCTATAATTTAATAATTTGAAAGAATTTTGTTACCTTGAGTATCCAAAAGAAAAAAATCAGTTTTCTATCCTTTCTGGGTGAGTATAGATATTCATTCTAGAACCACGTGCAAAACCTATTAATGTAATTCCATAAGCAAAAGCCAATTTGATACCAGATTCTATTGCTGCTGAAAATGAAGCGACAATTGGAATTTTTGCTCTTATTGCCTTCAGTACTGAATCACTTGTTAATCTACCTGTTGATGTTAGGAATACATTTTCAAATGTGTGCTTTTTTAGAAGCATTTCACCAATTACTTTATCTATAGCATTATGTCTACCAATGTCTTCTTTTAAAGCCAACAAATTTCCTTGAAAATCAAAAATAGCTGCACCATGACATCCACCAGTTTCTCGATATAATGGTGTGTTCAATTGCATTGTCTTGATGGCAGAGAAAATGATGCTAGATTTTATTCTGATTGTGTCTTCCGACCACAGTTTCTCTTTTATTTTTGCTTCATCTAATCTACTTCTAATTAGTTTTCTCCAAGGTGATGATATACCACAAGTCGTATCAACAACTCTACTTACTGGATTTATATCAATATCTTCAGTATTAAACTCTACTGTATCTTGTAATTCAACAAAAATCTTGTTTTCTGATTCTGATATCTTTATTTCTTTAATTTCGTCCGCGGCATTTATTATGCCTACAGAATATAAAAATCCAAATGCCAATTCTTTAAGATCTTTAGGTAAGCAGATTATATTCACTAAAGGTTCTGAATTAATAAAGATATCAATAGGATTTTCGATAACAACGATATCTTGTAGATTTTCTTTCTTTTGTTTGTTAAATTTTATTATATTTACCTTTCGCTTGAACAAAAATACAACCTAAAGTTTAGTCTGAAAATTTCATTATTAATCTTAGTCTAAATTAGTAATTGATTCATAGATTTTAAAAAAGACGTTTATTAGCTATAAATCTGTACAACACCTGGTTCTGCAATTAAATTGAAGTTTCAGATGATATTGAATTATTAGTAGATTCCTCTTCTGCCACAATCGCACTTTCTTCATCTCCTTCTTCCAATTCAACTTCATCTTTCACTTTTTTAGGTCTTCTAATAAAATATCGCCCAATTAAGGCAATTGTAACCCCAATAAATTGTAAACTAGTACCATACGTAAAAAAACCTTTTAGTCTATCTAAATAGGCTATTACTTGTGGATCAGTAATTATATCTGTAGCATCGACTATTCCTGAAACTAACCATACGATTAGAGCTAGAGAACCGAAGGTTAAACCAACTCCAATTATCCATTTTCCTAATCTAATTTGCTTAAAAATTACTAGGATTGCTCCAAAAATTATGGCGCCGCCACCCCAGTCTGCGATAACTTTAATCACAAATAAGATGGCTCTTAATAATGGTATAAAATCTGGATGTACTTCGCCAGAAATCAAATCGTATAAAAATTCGTATACCCCAATACTGCCAACTGCAAAACTTATGATCATCAATATTCCACCAATGATCAATAGAGTTAATCCAGTTTTATTTCTCATATTTTTGAATACTCGTGATTGTTTTTAATCTTATATCTTATAATCATAAGGAGAGATATAATTAAGATTATCAAGAGGTTAATTAAATAAAAACTTAAATAAAACCAATTCTAAAAGAAATTATCCCTTTATTTGAAATTATTTGCGATTTTACTTATTATTATTTTAATTGGAAAAATGGAGATTACAGTTGCTACACTAAGAAGGAGAAATATACCAGGATTATATCGAGTGGTTTTACAACATAAACAAGTTATTATCTCATAATGCAAATTCGCAAAAAACATTATTCCCTTATTAAAATTGAATTCCCATTTACGCCATAGAGCTAAAGCTTTCATTCCTTGAGAAACAAAGATCATCGGATATAACTCATTTTGTACTTTATTTACAATTTTATCGAACCATTTTGATTTTCCGCTTCTATTAGAAAACCATAAACGAGTTATCCAATTATCAACCTCCTCATCGTAACAGAAGGCAAAATTCCATCCAGGCCACCATTTAAAATTTGTATCCGTTGAGGGTGCCCAAGGATCATAACGCCATGAACCAGAGTTGAGATCATTATAATATAGAGTAATAGTCGACTCTGAAAGAGTAGAGGGCATGGGTTTATCCCAGGACCAGGATTGAGCGGACCAAATCGAATGATTTCCATCAAATGTCGAATACCAGGGGGAAGTTTCGCTTGGGATTCCGCTTATATTTCCAATTACGTTTAATGCAATTCCTATATTTCTAAGAGATGCTTGGAATATCGATTTTAAAACTTCATGTTTATTATCCCAATAAAAATCAAGCACATAAATGGGATTTGTGTCAGTAATATTTTGCCACTCAATATCGGTACTACTAGCTGTTAAATTTCTAGTTAAACATAAATTACTAAAATTATAAAGATCTTGAGTATATGTATATGTGTTTGGATCCTCATCAGTTGTAAGTAAAATTTTCCGTGCTTTTGTGAGATTATAATCCGCTAATGAGATACTAGAATTATAATATATATTGTCCTCTCCTAACATCCCCCCAGCTCGTTTAAGAGATTGACGGTACGGTTCTTTCATAAGAGTGCTAATATATAAATCATAGTCAAAAGCATAGGAAATTGCTTTCCTAAGCGATCGTGGGATACCACTTGGGTTTCCCTGATCACTAAACAAAGAACTAATATTATCTCTATAATTATATGGTGAACCCCAACTCCACCACGTTTCATTAATGCAATTTAATGTAATTTGTGTTATATAATCGGAGACACCATATTCAATATAATTAATATTAGGGTTCGCTTTTATAGTATCAAAATCTAGAGGATCGTATTGAGTATCGACAATAACATAATCAATTTCGTGATCTAACAATGCAAAAGTCATAGCATATTTCTCTACTTCACCTTCGGGGAAAGTAACAACCTCTATTCTTTCGATATCAAACCAATTACCATTTTCAAGTGCAGATTTATTCCAATAATTCTTATTTTTTAGCATATAGCCCCGTTCATTTATTTTATCGTGTTGTTGAAATATGTACGGTCCTGTCCCAATCATATGATCTACAGCAGTTGGATTTTTGGGATCTTTTATATCATTTTCAAACCCATAAATACCTCTATCAAAATAATCTTTGTAAGTATTCATCGAGATCATCGGAAAGTTTAGATTCTTGATTTCAAACGAATTCCAATCATTAAATTCTACTCTTATTTTTCCACCAGACTGAGAATTTTCAATAATTTTTACTTGCCTTACAATCGGATACATATCATATGGAGCATAATGGATTGGACCATCTAACACAGGATCCCATCCCCCATAGGGATTAGGATTATAAAGGGTGACATTTGTATCGATAAAATACCCTGAGTATTGGTCTGTAGTGAAGGTGACTCCATCAGAGTCGTATTCAGATAGATTCCAGTTAGCAGTAAAAAAGGGCTTGACAGAGTCAACGTCAACCCAAAAATTTCTCATAAATCTGTTATCAAAATTACTGGCATTACCGGTTAAATTACCCGTAATTAGATACAATCGATCAATATTCCATTTTGCAACTGTAGCATTCCAATTAGAACCATCATGAAATTCAACATCTTCTCGAAGGGTAATATTGAGAGCTTTCACCCCACCTCGATTTATAAAACCCTTTGAATTATTTTCTTCTAACCAATATTCAAATTCCCAAGATAAAGCGAGACTAGGTTCTGGATCAATTGAATCCTCAGGTATATAAAATAAAGACTCAAGGCAATTAATAGAATAATATTTACTTAAAACATTATAATCATCAATTAACACAGGATCCCAATATTCAATATTGCCATATGTTCCCACTCTAAAATCCATCTCTCTGTCTTGGTACTTGTCATTTTCGTAAGCTATTAAATATGACAAAAAGAGAGGTACAAGTATTGATATTAAAATCAAGATAGTAATGATCAAAACTCGATTTTCTTTTGATATCATCTATTTAATTCTCGTCATTTTATGAATGGAGGATTTAAACATTAATAGATGTATATCATTCTATTTAATTTTAACCAAAAATAAAATAGTTTCTCATATAACAAATAGAAATTATATAAAAAGAACAGAAATTCAAAAATTATTAAGCAGCGATAAATAACCTGCCATTGGAACTATTTGATATTATTCCGGTTTTTTTATCAATTTTCGAGTGGTTTTTTTCTACAGAATGATCTCCGCTATATTCCACAAATTTACCATTAATTTTTTCTCCATTCATTAACTCAATTTCTTTTACTTCACCGAGTTTTTTATAGGAGGGGAGTATTCTTGACACTTTACCTTTCACTACAATTGTACCCCTCACTTGATCTGCTCCAACACATCGATTGCAATTACCTTCAACTATAATGGTGCCTCCATGACCATGAATTCCTAAGAAAGATCCTGCACTTCCACATATCAATGTTGGGAATCTATTTGCTGGCTTTGAACCATTAACCCATGTTAAAGCTTCATCTCCTACTTTACCATGAACTTTTATTATACCATTTTGCATTCCTTTCCAAAAACCTCTATATGCAGCACCAACATAATGACCTGCATCTCCAGTAATCTCTAATTCACCACCATTTAACATTGCTCCTGCCCAATCATCAGCATTTCCATTAACCAGCATTTTACCACCAGTCATTCGATTGCCAACATGCATACCTACGTCTCCATTTATCTCAATTTCACCCGCACTCATCTTTTCACCAATCCGCTTGACATTAGAAAGATTTCCTTCTATTATTATTTTTAAATCAGTTAATTCTCCTGATTTCCCAGATATATCAAAAAATTCCCCCAAAGTTTTTTCTTCATTACCATAATATACTATTAATTTCTTGATATCTGCCAAAGTTTTTCCAGTGAATTGATCTGGGCTAATAACATCTGCTTCTAGAGGAAATTCAGGCTCTTTTTTCAACACTAATTTTATTTCTGTCATTGATTATTCCCCTTTTTTCTTCTTTACAACTTCAATTAATCGTTCTAATATCTCATTATCAGTTAAACACTCACCAGGAGCATCTTTTACTTTTCTCAATCTGAGAGGTACACTATCCATTCGATATGCTGTTCCTTCACATTCAATTCCAGCAATAGCAGGGGGTAGTATTACATCTGCATTTACAGAAGTCGGAGTGTGATGAGGTTCTATAGATATTAAAGGATGTTTAAACATATTTTTTACTGCTGCTGCTGGAAAATTGCTTGCAGGATCAGATGCTACTATTAAAGAAGCATCAATTTCATTTCTAATTAGTACGTCAACAGACGAGAATTCTCCTGGATTATATCGGGGATATCCTCTTGAAAAATCTATTGAATATGAATATCCTGTTTGCCAAGCGAAAACTTGGTTTGCGCCAGCAACATTATAATGCCCTCTCATGGGAGTTAATAAAAATTTAGTATAATCATTCAATTCTCGTACTAAACAAATAGCAGCATCTATATTTCTATGATGCGCAAGAGACTGTGTTAAGCCCATTCCGAAAAATATCACACCAAATTTGCATGTTTTTAATTTATTTACCAATTCAATAATATTCTTCATTGGTACTCCAGAAACTTCTTTCCCATCCACTTCAGTACCTCTAAGAATGGCTCTTATTGCGTTTAATAACTCATAATCTTCACTTGGGTTTACTTGAATAAATAAATCCGCTATCTGAGCAGTATGAGTATTTCTAGGATCAACTACTATAATATATCTATCATTTCTTCCATCTTTTCTAAAATATCCCCTTACAAACTCGCTATATCTACCAAGATGTCTCGGATGAGCATGAACTGGATTACAACCCCAGAAAACTACAAGATCTGCCCGATTTTTATATTCTCCCAAAGTTGAGGTAGGTGCTCCAACATCTTGAATTGCTAATAACGAGGGCCCATGACAGACAGATGCTGTATTATCCAATATAGCACCTAAAACTTCTGCTAATTCCACTCCCTTCCCTTGGGCTTCACACTCCGTACTAGAAAATCCATATAATAGTGGTCTTTTAGCTTTTACTAAAATGTCTGCTGCTTTATCCAGAGCTTCATCCCAAGATACTTCCTTAAATGACCCCTTTTCCTTAATTAAAGGTTTCTCATACCGATGGTTACTTGGATTTGAAGCAAAATATTTTTTTGTGCCTATTTGGCAACCGTTTCTAACTTCTACTACTTTATTTTCTTTGGTATCAACATCTACTTCCAAATCATCACAGAGAGTCCCGCAAACCGCGATAAATCGATAAGATTCTACCTAAACGGGCAGACTACATCTGTGGTTGTATTTATTTTTTCTACCATTTTTAACCCTCTATTAATGTTTTAATCAATTCTACTGCATTTAATACCTTCCCATTTGGAACGACTTCAACAGTAGCTTTCATCCCTTTATAAGTTGGAGTTCCACAAGATTGAGAGTCAGGATTAACAACTTGATTTGCCCATGGACCCATAGGTATGAAAATAATACCAGGATGAGGGCCTTCTTCTGAGATTGTCGAGTATACAAGAACCTCTCCATAGTCTGTGATAACCTTTACTGGTGTTCCGACAAGGCAGTCTAGTTTCTTGAAATCCTCTCTGTCAAAAGCACAAATCGCTGCTGCACGCACATTCTCTCTGGAAACTTTTCCACCTTCGAGGGCTACTCCTTGATCGATAGTACGACAAGTTATTAAGATTAGGTTATTTACTACCATTTTTTTATTCTTCCTCCTTTGTTTCGCTCCATCTTAATGTTTTTAATCTTTCTAAAAGGGGTTCCCAAAACATTTCACTAAATTCTCCTGAAGTTTTTACTTTAGTAACTTTTAGTTTTACTGCTCCCGTAGGGCAACCATTATCACATGATCCACAAAATATACATTTTTCATCGTCTACAACTACATTTGGGACGGTCTCCCAACCCTTATCTGATTTCTCTGGAAGTGAAATTGCGAAAGATGGGCATACTTCATAGCATGTTTGGCATCCCCCAGGGCATTCTTCATCAACAATACGTATTTCCCCGTCAGTATATTGTTTAGCAATTCTTTCAATCCCATTAAAACTTGTCACCTTCTTGGCTTCAAATTCTAATTTGGGAACTACCTTCTGAGCTACTATAGGA
>JAHQWY010000165.1 GCA_029856445.1 Promethearchaeia archaeon | reverse complement strand
GGTTTTCCTCGATTTCGAATATAAACGTATGTTGCCAATCTTAATGCCCATATGAAGACCAGCAATGTCACGATAATTTGGCGAATGTTTATTTCATTATTTGCGATGAAGTATAGAATAAGGCTAGATAATGCTATAACGAAATATCCAGGACCATAGAAAACATCCATCAATCCATTATTTTTTTTCACTGTTCCAACTATAAAAGCAATCACAAGGTAGAGAAAAAGAATTAACACAGAATAACCAATGATTATAAACATTGACTGTATTGCTATCATATTATTTCTCTTAAAACGAAAAGTATTTTGCGATTAATTATAATTTGAATAATATAAGGTTTATCTCTATCTTTTATTAATGAAGATTTCGTTTACTACTTCCCCTAAAGAAGGTGGATTGTTTAATTCTAACATTTGCCCAGTTTTCATGGATCTATTTAAGGCTTCTGAAATTTCCGTATTCCACTTGATCGCATCTGAGAAGCGAGTTAACTTCTGTAGAGCTGGATAAGATTGTCCCTTAATGACATAACAAACTAGAAATGACTCAACTGACTTAATAAGGATTACATTCTCATCGATTCTAATACGATCAATAGATTTAGAGAAGATCTCAGAGCTGAATTTATTAAAAGCTGACATAAAAGAACTGAAAAGGTCATCAAAATCCCAATTCTCTACAAATGAATGATTAAAATATGAAACTCCATCTTGTCCTATAATTAGAAGTAAAATTGGTTCCTCTTCAACCAATTCAGGTGGATCTAGAGCTCGTTTCCCTTGCATCTGGTCTAAAATCACATCTAATGATACTAAATTCAAGCGATCAGCGACTGTTATCTTTTTTCTTTCGAACGATTGCAACCCCTCAACCATCTCTAAAAGTTTGTCATGCTCACTTGAGATCTGTTGAGCCAACAATTCTAATCCATGTTCTTCTGCAGTATATTGAGCTTGAGTAAGATGTTGCCTTGCATCTCCTATGTTCATTTGAAGTAAAGAGAGTTTTCCTTGCAGAAGATAGATTTGAGCTTGCAATATATAAGAGTTTATCCGTTTTGACTCATTTAATAATCTCTCCACTAACGGTTGTATCTCCTCTATGATTTCTATCCCTTTTGTCATTTCTAATTCTTTCAGATACAATTCACATAGTTGTATTATTGCTTCGATTAACGTACTCACGGGGATCCAAATTGTGTCTTGGATCACCGATTTTACTAATGTATCATGTTCTTTTATAAGCTCTTTTAGAATTTTTTCTGCTTCAGCTTGATCTCGGATATGTACACTTGATTTTAAGATTAAAGCTTCCGATAATTTATAACAATAGATGTCAATGGGATTTTTAAATTTCCCTATTATTTGAGAAATTTGTTCTAAACATTGTTTGGCTTCTTCTATAGATCTTTTACCTAATAAAGCCTTAATTAAGTTATAATATACTGGTATATGAAAGGCTGGAGCATTCATTTGTGCCGCAACGGCTAAACTTCTTTTATAATATTTGATTGCATTATCCAAATCTCCTTTTTGAAAGAAAATCTCACCGATGTGATTTTTTGAAGATATATTCCAAAATTTCATGCTCTCAAGATTACTTTCTTCGGTAAGTGTCAAACTTCTATTGAAATATTCTAATGCTAAGTCTAATTCACCTTTCAATAAATAAATAGATCCAAATTTATGAATAATTGCAGGTTCAAGTGATATACCTATGAAATTATCAACTCGTTTAAAAGACTCTAAGCTTTTTTTGAAATGGTCTAAAGCAAAGTTAAGTTTGCCTTCAAATTGAAACCTAGTCCCTTTCATGAAATTTAAAAATGATTTACTCTGCTCAATCTCAGAAGAAGATGTTTTTTTTACAGACTTAAGTAAATGTTCAACCTCAACTTTATCATGGTATAAAAAATTCCCTTCTTCAAGCGATATTGCAGGGTTAGTGAGTGAACTCCATTTAAGTCGTAATGCTCTAGATATTATTAGTATATTTCCTATTTTCTTGCCTTCTCGGAATACTTGTTCTGCTATCTTGAATTGTTCTTCTTTTTTTCCCATCTCTGAACAAATTTCTGCCTTAAGGAGTTGACAGTTGAGCTTTTCTTCTTGAGTTAGATCTTTTGTTTTTTCTAAATCTTCAACTAATCGAGAAGCTTCTTCGATCCTTCCTTCATAAATTAGCTGGTAACCTTTATCTAATCTCTCAAGGAGTAACTCAGGCATATAATTTCCTCTGTATTTGTTACATTTCTCTATTAACTTAAGTTCATGAATTTATGCATCAAAAAATGAATAGTCAGTGGTTTTCAAAATTTTAATTGAGAAAAAATAAGTATCTTTTATTTAAAATTTTACTTAATTCATTTTGAAATCATTATTTATTCTTTTTTAGTACTTCACGAGAAAATTCAATAAATTCAAATAGTTAGTAAAAAAATATATTAATAGGATGGAAGAAGAAAGAATAAAACGATATAATGACAAATTGGAATATTTAAACCAGACTATAGAAAATTTGAATGACTGGACGGAAAGTATTGATTCAAAAGAATTTATAGAACGTTTAGAATTACAAAAACAATATGGAATTTATCACGCTTTTCAAATCGGAATTGAAATCATTACTGATTTAATAGCGATGATAATAAAAGATATAAAAATGATTCCCAAAGACGACTATTCTAATATAAACGTTATAAAAAATAAAAATATTATTAACGCAGATTTAGCTGCAAAACTTCGAGAAGCTAATGGTTTGAGAAATAGAATTGTTCATGATTATAATGGTTTGGACAATGAAATAGCCTATAATCGTCTAAAAAATATTTTAATATATTTTCAAGAATTTGAGGTGAAAGCTAAACAGTGGTTAAAAAAGAATTGGTAAACCAAATTTACAACGATTTTTCATATGTAATAGAAGAGAAAGATATTTTAGGTATTCTATTATACGGTTCTTATAGCACAAGCAAAAATACAAATAGAAGCGATATTGATATATGTATAGTAGCACCTAATGAAGATTTTCATCAACTTATTTCATTTTTGCTACAAAATATTAATGTTAATGTTAATAAATATGATATTCGCCTTTTTAACGAATTACCATTATATATAAAGATTCACGTTATTGAAGATGGCATTTTAATCTATTCTTCTAATGAATTAGACTTATATGAATACTTCTATATATATCGTAAATTATGGGAAGATCAAAAACATCGTCAAGAAATATCTAAAGAGGATTTACTAGCATTCTTGAAATAATTACTCTTCATAGTTTTCAAAATAATAATTGAAAAGAAAAAATATAACTCGATTGACCATAATATTTACAATCTACAATTTAAAAATTCTCGTCTCATTTTTTATTTAAATAAAATAATCTTTTGTAATATATTAAAAGATTTCATATTTTAGCGACAAAAAAGAATACTGAAGTTTTAGAACAAAAGCATAAAAGATATATGTACAAATTTGTGTATATTCCATAGATTTACATAATTGTTAACAAACAAAAAGAAGAGAGGTTAATCAATAGCTTAATAATAACCCATCAATAATTTTATATTAGAATAAATAATAAATTTATAGGTAGGTTAAGGTAATTAAATTAATTATTAAATAAATAAGCCGATAAAATTATTAGTTTAATTTTTCAAACAATAGTGGATGAATAACATGACCAATAATTCGTTTTCGTTAATAGATTTGTATCCGAAGTATGTAATTAATTCAAAGGGAGAGAAGAAGAAATTCGATGAGAACAGCATTGCTAAAGTTTTAAACAAAGAAACTGGTTTGGATATGCATATTGCTGAGAAAGTAGCTGAGGATGTAATTCGAACGATAATAGGTTTAGGAATGGATGAAATAACCACAAATTATATACGTGAGTTGGTCTGTGTTGAACTGACGCAACGTGGATTAAATAAATATAGAAATCTATTTGCAAGGGCCATTAATTTAGAAAGTATTGGATTTAGACTTGATAATGAGTTTATTAATCAATTCCGAGGTAAACAACCTGATTGGGGACCATTAGGATATATAACGTACAAAAGGACTTATGCTAGAATAATAGAAGGTGAGGATCGCAAGGAAGAATTTTGGGAGACGATAAGACGAGTTGTAGAGGGATGTTATTCAGTACAGAAAGAGCATTGTATGAAATTGAGCCTACCTTGGAATGACCAAAAAGCTCAGAAATCTGCACAAGTAATGTTTGAAAAGATTTGGAATTTCAAGTTTTCTCCTCCTGGACGTGGTTTATGGATGATGGGTACAGAATTCATAGCTCGTCATGGATCAATGTCGCTTAATAACTGTGGATTCGCATCTACAGAAGATATTGACTTGAAGTATTCAAAAGCATTTGAATTCGTTATGGATGCTTTAATGCTTGGTGTTGGAGTTGGATTCGACACGAAAGGTGCAGGTAAAATAAAAATACAGAAACCTAAGGAAGGAACATTTAATTTTAAGATAGAAGATTCAAGAGAAGGATGGGTAGAATCTCTAAGACTTATTCTTGAAGCTTATTTCTTAGGAAAACAGATTCCTTCATTTGATTTTAGTGAGATACGCCCCGCTGGTGAGCCAATAAGAGGATTTGGAGGTATAGCCTCGGGTCCAAAGCCATTGAGAGAGATGTTAGAAGACATTCAGAAAATTCTAGAGACACGCATAGGTGAAACAATCACATCTGTTGATATTGTAGATGTTATGAATCATATTGGCAAATGTGTAGTTGCTGGTAATGTAAGGAGAAGTGCTGAAATTGCTTTAGGAGACCCTACCGATTTTGATTTTGTAACTTGTAAACAAGATCAGGAAGCCTTATACTCTCACAGGTGGGCAAGCAATAATTCTGTTTTTGCTGTTAAGGGCTTGGATTATTCTTTCATTGCTGATCAAATTGCTGTCAATGGAGAGCCTGGAATTTTTTGGCTTGATAATGCTCGTAACTATTCAAGAATGGGAGATCCACCTGACTTTAAAGATAAAAAAGTAGCGGGAGTTAATCCATGTGGGGAACAAAGCTTAGAATCATTTGAATTATGTTGTCTTGTAGAGACATTTCCCTCTCGTCATGAAAGTTATGAAGAATTTGAGGATACGTTAAAATATGCTTATTTATATTCTAAATCTGTAACATTAGTGAACACACATTGGAAAGAAACTAATGCGGTTATGCTAAAGAATCGGAGAATGGGAATTTCTCAGACAGGAATAATAGAAGCTTTCGTTAAACATGGGAGAAGAAAAATGTTAGAATGGTGTCATAAAGCGTATAAATATTTGAGGGATTTAGACGAACAATATTCAGATTGGCTTTGTATTCCAAAAAGTATTAAAATTACTACCGTAAAACCAAGTGGAACTGTCAGTCTCCTTCCAGGTGTTCCTCCTGGAATACATTATCCCCATTCAGAATATTATATCAGGAGAATTAGACTTTCAAAAAATTCAGATTTAATTGAACACATAAGGAATGCGGGTTATAAGATTGAAGACGATTCGTATTCACCTAACACAGTGGTAGCTGAGTTCCCTATTCATGAAAAATACTTTGATCGCTCCAAAAATGAAGTGTCGATTTGGGAACAAGCAGCTAATGCTATCGATTATCAAAGAGTGTGGTCTGATAATCAAGTAAGCATTACAATAACTTTTAAACCAGAAGAAGCAAATCAGATTAAACATGTTCTTCAATTTTGTGAAGATAAACTTAAAAGTGCAAGTTTTTTACCTATTAAAGAACACGGTTACAAGCAAGCACCTTATGAGGAAATAACTAAAGAACAATATGAAGCAATGACAGCGAAAATAAAGCCATTATTCTTAGACGATACAAAAGATAGGGCAATAGGAGTTAAATTTTGTGATGCTGATGGTGTTTGTGAAGTGATAATAGATTTTAAAAAGAAATAGAATAATCTTAAGAATTTTTAATAATTATTCTAAACTTATTGTAATATCTTTAAAAATTTGATAAATATACATTAAAATAACATCGAAATCTTTTTCAGACATATCTGAACCATATATCTGTAATTTATTTAGAAGATATTCTAATTTATCAAGCCCATATTGGAGGTGATTAATCTCATCCATATCCTTACCTTTATTCAATTTCGTTTTTAAAAATATAACTTCACTAATAAGCATATTAGTTAATTTCTCTTTTCTTGATTGAATAAAATCATTATATTGCCAAATCGATACTTTACTCATCATTAAATCCATTTTTTCTTTTTTTTAAATAGAATTAAAATTTAAGTAAATTAATTTCTTTTAGAGTCCAATAATTGAGTAGTTTTTAAATGCTATCTTAAATTAGTAGAATCTGGAAATTCTAAAATGAGGTAACAAGGGTGGACGTCTCAAAATCTCTTAAGTACGTAAAAACTCACGGATCATTAGTAGAAAAAGCCCGTCTTTCAGCTATTTTGATGAATGAAAAACCTTCTTCAGAAGTTTTAGAAAAATTAGCTTTACTACAAAAGCCAGACGGAGGTTTCTCCTTTTGGGTAAAAGATATAAGTAATATAACCGACACTTGCTATATACTCGAATGGTTTGATGATTTAAAAGTATATAAAGGAGAATTTGTGGATCTTGCTTGTCAATATCTCTTAGAACGACAACAAATAGACGGAGGTTGGGATGAGATTTCTGAATTAGTAAATTATAATCCACCAGAATGGATATTGCCAGGAAAAATAGAAACTCGGGTTTGGTTGACAGCATATTGTGCCCACGTATTAATTCGTTTTGGTTATGCTGAAGCAGCCGGCACAAAATGTCCAACAGATTTCTTAATTGCAAATTCAGATCATTCTGGTAGATTAAGAGGTTATTTACGTGCTACATGGTTAGCGCTACCTATGCTTGCTTTTTACCCAGGACCAGATCCAGATTCATTTAACAGAGCTGTTAGAGTGGTTGAAGATAATTTCTCTCAAGATTGGAAAGGTTCTTATATTGCCTGGTTACTTCGGTGCTTAAAAGATGCTGGTATAATTTCAGGTCATCCACTAGTTTTAAGGGCGATTTCAGAATTAAAGAGAAAACAAAATATTGATGGAAGTTGGGATCCTGAAGAAAAAGAGGGAGATAAACACAGGATTAATGCAACTATATTAGCATTAAGGGCATTAAAAGAATATAATGTATATAGACTCTAATAATTCAAACCAAAAATTATAATTTTTGTTAAAAACCTTTTTAAAATAATCGACAAGCACATAAACAAACCTTTAAATTAATAATAATTTAAGGTAAAAATTATAAACTATCTTAATGAAAATAAATTTAACACAATATTATTTATAAAACAAATTTTGAACGTGATTGTGAATGTCAGAAGAAGATCCTGTAGAAGAATTAGAAGAAATGGCAAAAAAAACTAAACCACGAGAGACAGCAAGGGCGAAACCAACAAAAAAGAAACCTCAAAAAGTACCAAAGACAAAAGAGGCTCCAGAAGGGGAACCAAAACCTAAAAAAATGGTTTATAAACAAATGAAGGTTAATTTTTGGCGTACAAGACTGCACGATGAAGAACTTGGAGTACATCAACAACTCAAATATCAAGCTAAGACTCGATGGTTTTCAAAAAATTTTGATATTGAAGGAGTAGTAGAAATAGATAAGGAGAAAAAATATATTATTGCTTTTAGCAAAGACTCGTGGGAAGAAGCACCAATGGAAGAGAAAAGACTATCCTGCAGAGTTTTTACGATAATGGAAGAAAAGGTTACAGATGCAGGTACCGCTAAAGGGGGAAATTATAAGGGAGGTCTTGAACTTAGTGTTACTCACTCGTTAATCCAGAGTTATGAAATAAAACATCCTGCTCCAGTATTCTTTATGCAAATACCAAGAACGATCAATTTAACTCGAGTAGTTAGAGGTTGGAGATTAGTAGGAACGCGATGGACATGGCCATTACTTCCTGAAGAGAAGGATGATAAATTCCAAATAGTTCTTGCCAAAGGTGTTGTCGGACCTGGAAGAAATTACAATATATATATTGGTGATGCAAAAATTGCACGTGTAGATGGTCAAGTTGTCCAGAAAAATTTCGAAATTGAAATTTATGATGAAA
>JAHQWY010000164.1 GCA_029856445.1 Promethearchaeia archaeon | reverse complement strand
GCTTTTAGATGTCGTTTATAAACTTTCAAATATAGTTAAAACACAATCCTATCGCCTTAAGAAAAAATGGGATGATTATTTTAAACCATTGAATAAAGAACCTTACATAATCCGCCAAATACCTTTAGATAAACAGAAATTCCTCGATGACGTTGAATATAGGATTGAAATTTTAAAAAAAGTTGAGCAAGCTATTGTCGATGGATTTTACTCTATAAAATCTATTTTACAAACATTATACGATATATACTTTAACTCTGAACTATTTAAAGAAGATTTCTCTGAGGACGATCAATTAATTTTAAAATATTTAGTAGCTAAAAAAATTTTAGGAGATTTAATACAATATAATAAAATTGATCATGAGTCAGTTCCAATTAAGTACAACATTATTGCAAGGAACTATACTATTCTCAAATTAAAAGGTCAGACTGATAGGGAAATAATGAGTAGTTTAGAAAAATTAAATATTGAAGATTTAGAATTGACTGATTTGAATAAATTAATGGAAGAAATAAAATCTGATAACATAATAAACATTGAAACAAGAGAGAATAATAATTTCTACGAACTACAAAGAGAATTAGAATTAAGTAAAGAAGGTCAAATTAAATACCAAAGAGATTTAGCTCCCGTAGTAGATTGGCCAACGGGCTTCTGGCGTAGTTTTTATAATATTAGAGAATTGAATGTTTCCCCAAATGAAAGCAACAAACATCATGATTTTTTAAACAAAGTCTTACCCAAATCAGCAACACAAGGATATTCCCCTTCCCATTATGTTTTTAAAAACTTAGTAAAATATTACGAGAAGATTAAAGAAGAAGAAAAGAAGAAGAGAGAAGAAGAACGAAAAGAGAAAGAAGAATAAATTAAAAATCCTTAGTCTTTTTAATAGGAATATCGAATTCTTCCAGTAATGGAATTAAATGTTTCTTATCTTCTGAATTTGTACCTTTCCAATCAATAATAAAATAATCAACAGTTTCAAGAGTATTCTTCACCATTTTGTGTATCAGATCTACATTTAAATCTTGAATATAATACTTCGGACAGATGAATGACATTGCTAGGTTTTTATTCTTTATTAATCTAAGATAATTAGGGGCATAATGTGTCCCTCCGAACCCCAAACCTATCTCTTGGTTTTTTCTTTCGTTATAATCTAAAAATTGAAAAATTGTAGTAATAATAGCATTGGATAATACCTTGCCTGCTTCTCTTATTACCCATTCTGCTTTGCTGCTTCCTAATTCCATAAATATTAAGGGTTTTTTTAAGGTTGTAGGACCATGGTGAGTTACTTCGATATCGAGTGAAAAACCTTCTTGTTCAGTTAGCGACATGAAACCTGCCTTATGAAGTAAGGCGCTTGCTATTGATAAATCTTGAGGTTCACCGCCAAAATCAACATCCTTACTCCAATTTCCAGTTGTATGCACTAGAAAGGCTGGACGGGCTGTTTTTGAAGTGTGTCGACTTGCAAAGATAAGAAAATCAGGATTAATTTTAGCATCCTCTAATTTTAAGTCATTTAAAAAAATAAGCGGCTCTTTAGTTAAACCAAGGTATATTTCTGGTTGCGTAAAACTGGATGATTTCTCATCTTCAGAAGATATATCCGTCAATTTATAGATAGGATTTTCATGCCAAACATAATTAGTTTCCTTGAAATTATAGGATTTTGAGTTTAGAAATTTTTCACGCATGTTCATTGAGGCTTTATCTTCGAGTGAAGTGATAATCAAAAAAGTTTTCATCACAATATATACTTTATTTATAACCTATATATTATAGCATTTATCTGAAAACTTTAAAAACTTCAAAAATATTAGAAATAATAATGGCACTTCACGTCTTATTAGTTATTATAATCGCTCTGGTTTTTGGGTGTTTCTTCTTCATCACTGAATATTTTGAACGTAAACTCATTCAATGGCATGCATCATTTATTGCAGGTATTTCAGTTTCCTACTTCTTCCTTATTGTCCTTCCAGAAATTTCAGCACGATTACCAGAACCACCTTTTGAATTAGCTTTATTTGAATATAGTTTTGTTTTAGCCGGTTTCGTTTTTATACATGTAACTGAAAAATTTATTCTTCAGAAAGTAGAATCCGGTACTCAAAAAAAAATGCGTAAACTTTTACAAAAAGAGAAAACTTTAGAGGTCGTGGAACATAATATGGAGATTATCCTTACTAGAGAATTGAAACAAGAGAAATTAGACGAAGCTGCCCTAAAAGATATTGCACAAACACTTTCAGAATTAAATGATCAAGAAGAAAGTATGAAAATCGAAATAAATCAATACAAGATTAAAATACAGAACCGAGTGAATGAAGACCTACGAAAATTTAGGTTTATTACAGATTATATCTATCATTTTCTTGTAGGGATAATATTAATAGGTTTATTAATTTTAGACTTATTAGCGGGAATCCTTTTCTTTTTTTATGCATTCTTTAGAACACTTATCTCTAAAAGATCTGAAGCTCATATTATTTTTACTGATTTGGAAATCTATGAAGAACTCAAATTTGAAGAAGGATCCTTTATGAAATATATATTAGGTACTTCCACCTTTTCAGGAATAGTTGTTGGAATCGTAATTAATATTATTTTGCCTGAAAATTTAGAGTTATTGTTTGTTTTTTATTCGATTATATCGGGGGTAATTCTTTATGTAATTGTACGTGAAGTTATCCCTGAAAAAGAAAAAGGGAACCCTATAAAATTTTTAATTGGTCTAATCGGATTTACCATTATCATTGTTCTAATCAATATATTTACAAATGTATTATAACACGTATTCAATCCTTAAAATTATCTTTAATCAAGATCATGATTTCAATAATTAAATTATAAATTTTTGAGCCAAAATTGTTATATCCCTAAATTAGTATATTTATAAAGATTTAAATTCATTAAAAGCAAGTTTAAATTATTAGGTTTTCTTGATTAAAAATGGATATGAAGAAAAAAAGTTTTAATGAACTCTTATCAATCGATGATGATGATAAGAAGATAATTGAGATGATAGAAAGAGATCCGGATATTACTCACAGCGACATAGCTAAAGAAATTGAAAAATCTCAACCCGCTGTTGGCGCGCGAATCATAAAATTAGAACGAAAAAACCTTCTTACCAAACAAGTTGGTTTCAACATTAAGAAAGTTGATATTAAGGTTGCTATTGTGTATATTTCTACAAAAGATGTTGATACCATTGTCCGAAAGATTGAGAACTGCCCATTTATTAACCATGCCTTCAAAATATCCGGAGAATTTAACGTACTCTGCTTTATCGCAGCATCAGATTTACAAACTATCGAAAAGCTCGTTGATTTGTGCTTTAGAAGAGATAAAAATGTGATTAATGTAAAAACAAATATATTAATTGAATCAATTCATGATTTTGTAGTTCCGATAGATTTTCAAATTGAGAATTTTGATGGAAGATATTGTGGTCCAGGCTGTAATATGGCAGAAGACTTACCAAAATTCAAATTCAGTCAAGAAGATGAAGATGAAGAATAAATATAAAATCTTTTTTGCTAATTCCTTTAAGAAACTAATATTGCTCAATTGAAAAACTTAAGGTATTCTCTCGGTCTAGAGTTATTTTGGAAAAAGAATATGGGAATCTAGAAGACTAATTCTATTAATATTTACACAAAAATTAATTAAAAGTATAATTTAAGGAAATAAATTAAAAAATTTACCTACGGGATTATACCAATCCCTTCGCTTGTGCAATTTTGTATTTACATTTCTCTCCGCAACCATCCTCAAGAGTAGGATCATGATCTTCTGAATCAAAATCAATTGGTAAAATAAAATCCTTTGCAATATCAATTACAATTTCCATTGAAACGTTTGAAACATCAGGATTGTTGCGAAAATGGTAATTTATAATATTGTCAAGCTTTTGAAGCTTAGAACTGGCAAGAAGGATGCAAAGATTATGCTCTCCGCTAAGCCTGAAAGCGTTTAGCATAAACGGACAATGCTTAGCCATATCCATTATTTGCTCAGGATTTTTTGTCTTTACTTCAACTGTCGCTAAATGTAAATCAACTTTTTTGAAATTAATTCCTGGCTGAAATTGTAAAATTCCATTTTTTTCCAGTTTTTTTATTCGCATACCAACGGTTGGTTGCGATCTATCTATTTTTGTAGCGATTTCAGTATGTGTTAGCGATGGATTTTCCTGAACAAGCGAAATTATCTGCCTATCAATATCGTCAAGCTTTAATTTATCTGATATCATTTCATTCTCCTAAACATTTTATTAATTTCTACTAATTATATAACAATTTTTACAACTTATAATTTATGTGGTTTTATTTATAAAAAATTAGTCGCCCTTCTTTCGAACTCTACCCACAATAAAATAAAGAAAAAAAAAGTTGATATTGAGATCTCTTTATGAGATAATCACTGAACTAAAATCTGGTAAGCTTCTTTACCTTTTAAGAAAAAACTTATAAGTCCAATAATTATTGGATCTACATAGTGGAAGATGGGTAGTATACAAGGGGAGAAAGCAAAATTAGTAAAAACCAATTTGAAAATTTTAAAATTTGATAAAAATAGAGATATCTATAAAGTTAATATTAATTAAGCAATTCTGTTTCACTTTTCAATATTTTAGGATTTCTATTTTGAATCTAACTTTCATGGGTTTGTTATTTCAAAATTTTTGTACAAAGGAAAAAAGACGATAAGCAACTGAGCTTTAAAGATTCAAAATAAAATTTTATGTATTTATATGAATAACTTTTGCGGGAGGAAAACCATTAAAGTTAGTTGCTGAAGCATTCGTATATGCTCCTACATTTTCAGAATAGAGTAAATCTTCAATATTTAAATCGGGTAATTGTTCATTGAGAGAGATTTTATCTAAAGCATCGCATGTGGGACCTACTACTGCAGATTCTTTGAGTAACCCTTCTTTAAACGCTTTAAAATGATATTGGATATGATCAAAAAGGACTCCTGAAAAGGTATTATATATTCCATCATTAACATAATAATAGACTTTATCGTTCCTAATTGCTTTACCATTAATTTCGACTATAGCTATGGCTGTAGTTGCCACAAAAAAGCGTCCTGGTTCTGCTATTATTTTTATATCAGGATTATCAAAATATTGAGAGATATTATTATTGATCACATCTGCTAAATTTTCAAACGAAGGAACATTTTCATCATAGGGAACAGGAAAGCCACCACCTATATCTAAAAATGTTAGTTCTTGTCCAATGCTTTTAGCTTGTTTAAAAATATTATGAGCGATTTGAAATGCTTTAACATAATTATCGAAATTACTACATTGACTACCAACATGAAAACTCAGTCCCTCAACGTCAAAGCCTGCTTTTTTCGCATATTTAATTAAATCTAGGCAAATATTTGGATTTGCTCCAAATTTTGTAGAGAGTTCCACAACAGAACCTGTGTTAGGAACATCTACTCTTAAAACTAAACGACTATTTTTACAGTATTTAGCAATTTTATCAACTTCAATGTAGTTATCAAAAGTCATTCGGATGGAATATTCATTCAGTTTTTTTAATGAATCAATCCTTTTTACTGGATTAGCATAAATCACTTTGTCATTAATGAATACCTTTTTCTCCTCATGTTGTCCTTCAAGCATATCATATACAATCATGAATTCTTCCCATGAAGCAACATCAAATCCAGAACCTTCATCATATAATGTTTTTACAATTCTTGATTCGGGATTCGCCTTTATAGCATAAAATGGTGCTACAATTGGAAGATACTTACGAAACTTATAATAATTCGCTTTTATTAAACTATGATCTATAATAATCAAAGGAGTACCGTTTTCACTCACAATGTTTAACAGAATTGATTTATTAATCATTTTCAGACCAATTTTTCAATATTTATATGAGATTTTATAAAAGCTGAAATTTAAAGTTTAATATCATAAACTATAAAAAAATACTACTATTCTAGCAGGAAAGAGAGACAAATGGGCTATAAAATCAAAGTACTATTCCTTCTTCTACCTCTATCTCTTCAAGAAAAAGGTCTACAATTGCCAACCATTTATTTTTTGATTCGATATCGCTTACAATTTTACTTGTTAATTTTTTTCCTATCTTAAGATTTTGAACTGCTAATTCAATATTTTCTAGTGCAATATAACAAATTCCTATTTTAATATAAGTTTGGTGGATAAACCACTCATCAGAATTAATTTCTATTGCTCTTTGGAATTCTTCTATAGCTTTTTCATACTCTTTAAGGGTTATTAAGATTTCTCCGAGTGTATCATGATAAATTCCTTTTTCTGGTTCTTTTTCTATGAGACCACGAAGAATTATCAACGCCTCTTGATTTTTACCTAAATATGATAACCAGTATGCTTTATAATTATAAAGAGTATTATTTTTCGGATATTTTTCGAGTAATTCTTCAATAATTTCTAATCCTTCTTCTAAATTTTTATCTTTTTTAAGAGTATAGGCTTTTTTTATCATAATATCAACTTCTCTCTCTGGAAAAAGTTCCTTCATTTTCTCTACTACCGTAAGTACCTCGCTATATTGGTTAAAATAGAGAAGAATTCGTATTTTTGAATTATATAATTCATAATTATTCGGGTTAATTTTGATTTCTTTATCAATATCTTTAATTTTATCTCGGTATTGAGCATCTAATGTTTCAGAATTTTGCGATTCTATAAGATCTGTCATGCTCTGCCAAATTATTCCTTCTAGTTTATCATAAGTTTCTTTAAATTCCTTTTTTGTTTCAATTTTATATGCTAAATACTTTATATATCCTGGTAAAAATTCTCTCAATGGTTCCTTGAACTGCTTATGGAATATAGTTTTACAAATTTCTTCAAGAATATCATCTATGATAGAATTTAGGCTCCCTGATCTCCCAAATTTTTCCAAATATTTGTTTGTTGCAATATGTTCTTCAGTAATAGCTCGAAGAATCTTCTCGAGCTTTCCATCTGAATGAAAATAATAATATTTATCTGGAGAAAATTCTAACTTAAAGAACTTTAAGTCATATAAATCGCTTTCTACAATCTCATTTACCCAAAAATAAAGGATTCTCTTTTCAATTGTATAATATCTCGAAAAATCCTCAAAGGATAGATAATCAGGATAAAAACCCGGATGATTTATTGATAAAAAGAGTAAAATTTTATGAAAATCCTCTTCATTTTTTAATACTGCTTTAACTTTTGAATAATCTAATTTTAACACATTATTAAGAAATCTAAATTTGACATGGTCATCAGTTATTTTGAATTTATCAAAAAACTGTGATGTATTTATAGTAATTTCATCAATCCTTTTCCTTTCCTCTTCCAAAATCGTTTGTCTGTCTAAATTGTATTGTTGAAGAATCTTCGAATATTCTGCTTTTCCTGATTGAGTAATTAAATATCTTTTGTTTTCGTTGATGATAAATCCTTTTTGAATTAATGAACTTAGACTTTTTGACAAAGATGATTGATTTATAGAAAATGGTTCTTCAAGAAAATCGGACCTTTTACAAAAACCGTTATTATACACCATCCATAGAATCCAATGGGAATAATTCCTCCCACTTTTTAAAATGATTTTTGGGGGATAACTCAACGTTCGTTCTTTTTTTCTTTCTTTTGATAATTCATTGAATTTCTTTTTCCCTTCTGGTGTTATTTTATATTGTCCTCTCGCAAACTTTTCAATATATCCTTTAAAGATTAATTTTGTGAAATGACGTGATAATGTGGAAATGGGAATTTCAATTGGTTTTTGCTCAAAATTAGACCATTCACAACTTTCATTATTTGTCAGCATCCAAAGAATAATATGGTCGTAATTCTTTCTTTGCAGTTTCGAGGGATTAAGAATCTCGTCAGAGGGATAATTTAATTTTCCCATTTTTTAAAAAACAATATTTTATTTTCGATAGGTATAAATTGGGAACTTTTCTATTTATACCTATTTTTCAAAATTTCCACATATTTTCGGAATTTTCAGAAAATTACCGAAAGTGGAACTATTAATGGATGGATATCTACATTTTTCACTGATCATCATATTGATGATAAAACCGAAATTTAAAAAAAAGAGTTGAATAAATTTAAAAGAAATATTTAAGGTG
>JAHQWY010000163.1 GCA_029856445.1 Promethearchaeia archaeon | reverse complement strand
TTTAGCAGTTCTGAAGAGATCTTTATGGCAACTATTATTGTTGATGGATTATTTAAAAAATATAAGAATTTAAAATATGAAGATAAATTAGAAGATAAACCGGTAATTACAATAGTTCTAGAAGAAGCTCCAAGAGTAATTGGACAAAAAGTATTAGAAGCAGGGGAAAATGTATTTGGAAAAATTGCAAGAGAAGGGAGGAAATTTAAAATTGGTTTAATCGCATTAACCCAATTACCAAGTTTAATCCCAAGAGAAATATTGGCAAATATGAATACAAAAATAATATTGGGTAATGAAATGGGTCCTGAAAGACGAACTTTAATAGAAAGTTCAGCTCAAGATCTCTCTGATGACAGTCAGTCAATCGCCAGTTTAGATATTGGTGAAGCTATTGTTACATCAAATTTTACTAAATTTGCAATACCAATTAAGATTCCATTATTTGATGATTTATTAATAGGTAAAACTGATGATTCTAAATCGGATAGAAAGATAAGAAAAGCATTTCCTGGAATAAATTAAAAATTTTAATAAGGTTTCAATATGAAAATTAAATTTGCTCATATTTCTGATGTTCATCTGGGAGCATGGCGAAACGAACGAATTAATGAATTAGGATATAAGGCCTTAGAGAAGCTAATCGATTTCATTATTAAGGAGAAGGTAGATTTTGTTATCCTTAGTGGAGATTTATATGATGTAAGTAATCCGAAGGTAGAAGTAATAGATTTAGCTACAAAAGCAATGAAAAAATTAAAGGATGTTAATATCCCCGTATATGGGATAATGGGCTCGCATGACTTTTCTCCTTCAAACAAATCAATGGTTAGACCATTATTTACGGCGGGATTATATATAGATGCTTGGGTCCCAGAATTAACGGTAGATAATAAAATAAAATTAAATTTTCTTGTAGATCCAAAAACAAAAATTAAAATAGCAGGTATAAGAGCTAGAAAACGTAGTTTAGAGATTGAGGAATATCGAGAATTAGATAGAGAATTTCTTGAAACCGAGAAAGGTCCGAAAATATTTATTTTCCATACTATGTTAAGTGAATTAAAACCTAAAGAATTCAAAGATATGGAATCTGCACCTAAATCTTTATTACCTCAAAATTTTGACTATTATGCCGGGGGCCATCTTCATAAAACAGTCCCAGAAATATTGAACGAGGAAAGCATTACTTTAAAAATTAGTGAGAGAAATAACATAATTTATCCTGGTTATGTTTTTCCGACAGATTTCAGAGAGCTTGAAAGAAATAAACAAGGTGGTTTTTGTTTAGTATCCGGTGAAATTAAAGGAGAGAATCTAGATTTAAACGTTAAGTTCATTCCAATCAAGGTAATCGATATAGAAAATATATCTTTGGATTGTACCAATAAAGTTGTATCCACAGTTTTGAGTGAACTGGAAGAAAAATTATCTAATAGGGATTACCAAGATAAAATCGTTACAATCAGATTATTTGGGCCTTTATCTTCAGGTAAAACATATGACATAAAAATAAATGAGATTATTCAAAATTTTAAGGAGAAAGGTGCATATGAAGTTTTAATTAATAAAAACGCTCTTACAACAGAGGAATACCAAGCTATAAGTATTTCTACAGGAAAATCTAATGAAGAAATTGAAACAGCTTTAATAAAAGAACATGCAGGTAAAGTTAGAATTAATAATTTTACAACCGTTAAGTTAGAAAAAAAAATTTATCAACTTTTAAATATATTTGGAACAGAAAGACATAGTGGCACAAAAGTAATGGATTATAATGATTCTCTAAAACAATCTTTTCTAAATATATTTGAAGTTCAGAAATCTAAGGAGCTTAAACAATGATTTTAGAATCTATCAAAATAACAAACATTCGTAGTATTAGAAGCGAAGAAATAGAATTTCCTTCATCTACAATTTTATTTTTTGGAGATGTAGGAAGTGGTAAGTCATCAGTTTTAAAATCAATAGAATTTGCATTATTTGGGACATTAATTCATGGGGATTTAAGCGGTGATTCACTTTTAAGGAGAGGAAAAAATTCTGCTTCAGTTAATTTAACATTTTCTATTGATGGAAAGAAATATTCAATTAAACGGAGTTTATCAAAAGATAGAAAAGGAAGAGTTTCTCAAAAAGAGTCTATATTTACAGATCACAATACTGGGACACAAACTACCTATGCTCCTACAGATATGCGCAGGAAAATTCTGTCTTTACTCTCATATTCTGTTTCTCGTTATGAAAAAGCAACTAAACTACCTTTATTCAGATATACTGTTTATACTCCTCAAGAACAGATAAAAGAAATCATACAAGCAGATCCAGATGATCGCTTTGAGATATTAAAAGAAGTTTTTGGCATCGAAAAATATGAGATTACTTTAAGGAATATAGATATCATTAAAGATTACTTGAATGATAAATTAAAAGAATTTAAGATTAAAATTGAGCAGATTGGTGAACCTGAAGATACTTTAGTTCACAAGGAAAAAGAAATCCAAGATACAAAAAAACAGATCAAAATTATTAAATTTGAAATAAAAAAGAGAGTAAATGAAATTAGCTCTCAAGAAAAAATTATTGAGGATACCCAAAAAGATCTAGATGTTTATTCTAAGAAATTAGTGCAAATTGAAAATAAGGAGTCTAATATCAATGATTATAAAGAGAAACAAAAGAAAAATAAATCTTATCTTAGTAACCTCCAGAAAGAAATAACTGAAAAAGAAGAAGAGCTAAAAAATTTAAAAGAAATTAAGGTTGACTCAAAACTCAACGAAGATCAATTAGAAGAGCAATTGGAAAAATCACTAAATTTAAAATCCCAAAAAGAAAATAAGATAGCCGTTATAAAAAAAACCTTAGCTGATGTTGATAAGCTGTTAAAGGAAGGTAGATGCTCTTTATGTGGACAAGCAATTCATGAAAAAGAAAGATTTGAAAAAGAATATAATGACGCAATTTTAAATGTGGATAGACTTTCAAATGAAATTGAGGATTTAACTCAGAAACTCAATGAATTAAAGAATTTGTTAAAAGATCTACGCGAATTTCAAAAAGCTAAAAATAAAAGAGATTCATTAAACAGTCTAATTTCAGAAAAGAAGAAGAGAGAATCAGATTTAAATACCTTAATAACTGAATTTTTTGAGAAAATAAATAGTAATCAAAAAGAAATATTGACCATATTATCGGAATATAATATTACTAACTTACTTAAATTCAAAAATTATGGAGAAGAGATAAAGACTAAGCTGAATTCTGAAAAAGAATCATTAAATAAATTAAATTTTAGTAAGGAGGCATCTGGAAATAAGCTAAGTGCTCAAAAAAAATCTCTCGAATTTCTACAGAAAGAACTGATGGAACTAAATTCTAATATCCAATCAAAAAAATCACTTCAAGATGATGTAATATATTTCTCTCAATTAAAAAATTGGATTAGCGAGCAATTTCCTATACTAATTAGAGATATTGAGAAAAAAATTCTGGCATCAAGTGCTCACCACTTTAATTCTTATTTTAAAGAATGGTTCCATGAATTAGTTGAAGATAAAAATATCGAGGTTGAGATCAAAACTGACGATTTTCAGCCAATAGTGTATGTCAATGGTTATGAATCCCCCTTTAAGGATCTATCAGGTGGAGAAAAAAGCGCACTTTCATTAGCTTATCGATTAGCTTTAAATAAAATTATTAATGAGCGATATCAAGAAGTTAAAACAAAGGATCTGTTGATCTTAGACGAGCCTACTGATGGATTCAGTCAAGAACAAATTAATCGAATGCAACCCATTTTTGAAAAGTTAAATACATCTCAAATGATCATTATTTCCCATGAGAGAAATCTTGATTCTTTTGTAACTGATATATTCAATTTTAATAAGGAAAATCACATAACTAGGGTTACTAAGGAAAGTATCTAGAATTAACATTTACTTTATCGTATACTACAATAAGGAAAAGTACATAAAACAGTCTAGTTATCTAGCTTTTTTTATACTTATTTTTCTTAATATCTTTTAATAATTCATCCGCAGTCTGAAAAAAAAGTTTTTTTTGTTTATCCGTCTCGTTTCTCTTCTTACTTTTCTTTGATTTAATTTGTAAGGATGACTTTCTATAGACTTTTGGATTCAATTCTGAGATAAAAGGGGAAATTCGTAAAGTTTGATATCCTCTTGAGCCTTGAACCAAGGACGGGGATAACAAATATAATTGATCTTTAGTTCTCGTGATAGCTACATAAAATACGCGACGTTCCTCCTCAAATCCTTCTGGATCTCCCTTTACTCTAGAAGAGGGGAAAAAATCTTCACATAACATTGGAATGAATACTACTCTCCATTCAAGACCCTTTGCGCGGTGTATAGTAGATAAAATTAAAGGTTGTTCTTCCTCTTCTCTGCTTCCCATTAAAACTGTCTTTGATTCCAAATTAGATAAATTTAAACTAAGATTTTCTAAGAATTTGCGAATAGTCGGAAAATTGGTACCAAATATGCTCAGTTGATTTAAGTCATCCAAGCGATCTTGCCAATTATCGTATTTTGATTTAATATAATCCTCTAATAAAATCATAAACTTCTCAATAACTTCAGAAGGATTATCGTCTGGAGTAAAACCTAACAGATTTTTTGCATATGAGATTGTGTTTTTTATACCCTCTTTAGATATTTTTGATCCTTTTAATTTTTCAGCAAAGAACATTTTATTAACTAAAGCTTCAATAGGACTTTCAGTTTTGGAAATAGCCTCAAAAATTTTTGTCCCTGATGTAGGTCCTATGCCTTGAATGATGCTAAAAATTCGAGACCATGAAATTTCATCATATGCATTTTCAATAATTCGTAGATGTGCTAACATATCTTTAATATGAGCTCTTTCGAAAAAAGCTACTCCTGCTCGTACTTCATAGGGTATATTTTTAGCTTTTAATTCAAGTTCTATTCTTAGGGTGTGGAAACCGGCACGTACAAGAATTGCCATGTCTCTTAAATCATATCCTTCTGATCGCAATTTTAATATTTGTTTCGCAATAAAGTATGCTTGTTCTTTATCGTCTCCCAAGTTAACTTGAAATGGAGCAATTCCGTCAGGACGAGTTGTTCTCATGGACTTTTTAAACTGTTTTACATTGTGGTGAATAGAATCATTTGCCAATTCTAAAATCTGCGGAACACTTCTGTAATTATAGGTTATGGTATATCTCTTACATTTCTCATATTTTTTTTCAAAATTCAAAATGTTTTGAAAATTTGCTCCACGGAAAGCATATATACTTTGAGCGTCATCCCCAACTGCTATTACATTATGATCTGGGTTCTGTTTTACGATTTTATATATGATTTCATCTTGGATATAATTAGTATCTTGATACTCATCCACAAGGACATATTTAATCCTCTTTGCAATTAGTTGAGCAACAGATCTCTCATCTAATAATTGATTCCAGTATATTAAGAGATCATCGAAGTCAACTAGATTATCCTGAGCTTTTTTTTCTCCATAAATTCTAAAGACTTCTTCTAATTTTTTAATGACATCTTCACTATTATATTGAGAATATTTCCAAAGAATTACATCTTGAATCGTTTTATTACAGTTGACAGAATATGATAAAATAGCTTTTGCCATCCTAGAATTTGGAAAACGTTCTTCGATTTCTTTTACATTAGCTTTCTCAATAGAAAGTTTCATCAAAGCTTTTGCATCCGTTTCATCCATTATTGTATAATTTGGTTTTAAACCCAGTGTTTTTGCATAAATTCGTATAAACCGATTTGCAATTGAATGAAATGTTCCACCCCAGATTCCTTTTGGTCGCTTGCCTAAAAGATTTTCTACGCGTTCAATCATTTCATTAGCAGCTTTATTAGTAAAGGTTACAAGCATTATTTCACTTGGCCTTACTCCTGATGATAACAATTTGGCAACCGAATAAGTTATTGTCCTGGTTTTACCACTTCCTGCACCAGCAATTACAAGCATAGGTCCTTTTATATTATTAATGATATTAAGCTGTTCCTCATTTAAACCTTCTTCAAAATTGATATCATTATATTCTTCAATAACTTCTGGTTCCTCAATTTCCAGAGTTTCCGCGTAATCGTCCTCATAGAACTCAAATACATATTGATCTTGAGTTGGATCTTTTTTTGAATTCAAAATCTTTAGTCAAATTAAATTTAATAAATTTATTTTATAGTTCATATAATAAGGGTTTTATATTAAATCTCCCTACAAGTTTTTGAAATAAGAATAGAAATTGTAATATTACCCTATATAAGACCTACTAGTATTTTAAAGGCAGCAGTTTCATCCCCGTCATCAACTGAACTGATCGTAAATCCAAAATCATGTTTATCTCGAATTTTTGGTGCTTCTTGAGCAGAAATAAATTTCATTCTTGTTGATGTATTTTGACCTTCCCACACCCACACCTTTTCTCCATGAACATCAACAAACAGTAAAATTTTGTTTGAATCTAATAATTCAAACAAGGGTACATTCTCTTTTATCTCGATTTCTATAAATTCTCCTAATTCTTCATTGAAATTATATACAAATATCAAAATAATATCATTTGAATCTCTTAATTAAGCTATATTATAATAATTTTAATTGGTGATTTATAAATTTTTAACATTTGAATTATAATCAGCTTTAAAAATCAAATAAATCTTAAATAGTTAATGGCAATTTCAGGCTTTAAATTTGAGAGTTTATAGATTTAATAAACCTTTCCCATAATAATAGCAATTTTCACTTCTAAACGCAGGGCAATCTAAACAATTAAACCCTTTACACATTTTTATCAACTACTTATTTAATTTAAAAATTGTTTTGAAATTGCCTTCTTCTTAAGGTAGAAATTAAATGACCTCGTGAAAGCAATTGAATTCCAAATTGAGAGCTATAATCTCTAGAAAAGTCAGTTATTATATTACAAACCATAATACCACCTTGAGTATTTGTATCGATACAAGCTTTATGTAATTGTCGAAGCTGTGTAATCGAAATCTCTCTTTTCCAATCTCTAATAAATACGCCAAAAGTATTCATTTTGTTTTTTACAACAGCATCAAAGGTCCAGAATTTTCCAGATTTGCCCTTAACTTCTACAGGACCATTAATAAATTCATATTTATCTGAAAAAACATTCTTGGCTAATTCATTTAAGCTTTTATCTGAAAATGCCATCTATATACACTATACAAAATCTGATTGTATTATGTAAATGTTATTTCAATATTATTACTTAAAAATAAGTATTATGCAGAGAATACATCCCTATAATAACAAAACTATAATTTGTTTTCATGAAAATATGCTTTGACGACAAAACTATTTATCAAAATTTAAATCATTCAATAAATACTCACCAGCTATGTCAGCACCTTTTTTAATTACATAATTATATAAGTTTTGTTGTAAAAAACCAATAATAGCATCAGAGATTTTATCACAAATTGATTTACATTCCATGAAATTTTGCGTAAAAGTCTTACAGCTTTTATTATACTTTTGACAAAATTTTTTTAATTGTAAAGAGATTCCTTCCGATGGTAGAATTGTAAAACAATCCCATCCATCTTTGAAACCAGAAATTTGACTCGGCGGAGTATTTTTCAACAGAGATTTTAAGCTACCGTTTGATAAACTGTTATTAATTCGTTTCGTAATGTTTTTTAATTCAGTTTTAGCTTCAAGCTGGCAAAGAAAGACATAATATTTTAATAGTTCTTCAGCTTCTTTGGCTTTTTCGCTATCGATGATTTTCCATCCACTAGCTTTTTTGCACCTTATTTCCTTTTCTTCAGGATTATAAAAATTCGTAGGATAAATCCAACATTGAGGAGGTTTAATCCCAGAATTATGGACAAGACAACCATTAATAGTCTTATCATATAAAAAGCATTTACTTTTCTTTTCGTCAAACCTTAATTTAAAACTAAAAATGTTGCTTCTAATAAAATCCTTTTTAACAGCATAACCCCGTTTAATATATTCTCTAGCTAATATCTTAGGGATATCAATTTTAATTGAACAACAATCACCATTGCACACTTCTAAGCAATTTGGACCATCAACTGCCGAACTCATCAGAAAATTATATCGTTCAATTATCTCCCAAAATCTAATTTGATTCACTTTATTTTGTCGTTATTTAATTATACTTCTTCTGAAACAAGTA
>JAHQWY010000162.1 GCA_029856445.1 Promethearchaeia archaeon | reverse complement strand
CCACCGCCGCCACGACCGTCACCTTGGCGGTAAGTGCCGGCACTATGCCACGCCATACGGATGAACAAAGGACCGTAATGACCGAAATCCGCTGGCCACCAGCTTTGTGACTTTGTCATAAGTTCACTGAGGTCCTTCTTCACAGACTTCAAGTCAAGACTATTGAACTCCTTAGCGTAGTTGAAATCCTCGCCCATTGGATTAGACTTGGAGGAATGTTGGTGTAGGATATCGAGATTCAACTGATTCGGCCACCAGTCTCGGATCGTCATACCACCGCCGGCTGTAGGCCTTTTAATCCTTGTACTATCTTCTTTCATAATTTTTCACTCCTTTTAATATGAGAATTTTTAAATTTTGACGATTATTAAATAGGAAAATTGTATAAATTTATAAAGAATCTAAATCAGATTATCAGAAGAGATTCCTAAATAATAACTATTATTATTTAGCTATAGTTTTTTAAAAAAGATTATGCTTTTATCTTATAAATATTACTTTTAATATGAAAAAAAAAATAATTTAACTAAATTTCACCTTTTTTTCTATTTGTAAGAAAACCGCATTTACTGTTCATGTAAGAAAAATAATTTTTTATATGGCGTCCAAAATTCTTAGGCTTTTTTGCATATTATTTATGGTGAATATTAAAGAGTATCTAATGCGTTTGTGTTTATAGAATAAGAAGAGAATAAAAAGGGATATATTTTATAATTTTTGAAGTTCTTCTTTCATGTTCTCATAGAAATCTAATGACTCTGGATTTCTTAAAGCTCCTCTATTTGCTACAACCATTCCATGTATTATTTTAGTAACAGCAATCTCAACCTTTTTATTACTAAATGTATAGGGAATACCATCTGGTGGTGCTTGTAAAATTAATTTAGGTACATGCCTTGGAGAAGTTCTTTTTCGGAGTTCTTTCCTAATTTTTTCTTTTAATTCATCGGTTAATTCATATCCTTCATTTAACAATACAAACATTACAATTCGGATATCACCACTGATCTTTTGTCCAATTACTAACGAATCAGCGATTTCCGGGAGCTGTTCAACTACGTTATAAATTTCAGCTGTTCCAATTCGGACTCCTGATGGTTTTAAAACAGCATCAGATCTTCCCCAGAATGTAATCCCTCCAGTATCACTATGGATAACGATATAATCACCATGTCTCCATACATTTTTACCAACTTCTTTAAAATGATCAAAATAAGCGGCTTTGTATTTCGTCATATTGTCATCATCTCCCCAGAAGTAAATAGGCATTGAAGGGGAGGGCGCTTCACATACCAGTTCAGCTTGTTCATCAAGAACTGGTTCCCCATTTTCATCGTAAGCCTGAACCTTCATTGCTAATGATTTTGTTTGAATTTCACCAGAATATACAGGAAGAATAGGCAAAGCACAAGCAAAGCACCCATTAAGATCGGTCCCTCCACTTATTGAATTGAAAAAAAGATCTTTTTTAATATCTCTATACGCATATTCAAATCCCTCAGGAGAGAGTGTAGATGCTGTTTGAGAGATTTCTCGAAGTGAGCTTAAGTCATATTTTCCAGCTGGTTTTGCCCCAATACCCATAAGATGATGAATATAAGACGCACTAGTTCCAAATATAGAAATTTTATATTTATCAATTAGTTCAAACATACGGAGAGGATCAGGATAGAGGGGATTTCCATCATATAAGAATATTGTTGCCCCTACGGCTAGAGAACTTATCAACCAATTCCACATCATCCAACTAGGGGCGGTTATATAAATTATCACATCTGAGCGTTTAAGATCAGTTGCTAAAATTAATTCTTTTAAATGATTAATCAAAATTCCTCCGGCACCCTGAACCATACATTTAGGTTTCCCTGTAGTACCACTTGAAAACATAATATACACAGGATGATCAAAAGGTAATTGTTCGAACTCGAGTTTAGGATTCTCCTCCTTGGAAAGGAAATCATCCCAATGAACAGCATTGGGAATACTATTTATGTCTGGTTTTCGCTCTGAAACATAAGAAACAATAACAACCTTTTCGATTGAAGGAATTGCATCCACTACTTGTTTAATATTAGGAATTATGTCAAAAATTTTATCTCTATAATAATAACCATCCACAGTAAAAAGAACTTTTGGCTTAATTTGCGCAAATCGATCAATAACCGCGCTTGCTTGTAATTCAGCACCACAAGAAGCCCAAACAGCACCTATAGCAGTTGCAGCTAGCATTGCTGTAGGCGTTTCAATTAGGTTTGGTATATATGATACGACTCTATCACCAACTTTCACTCCAATTTCACGAAGAGATTTTGCTAATCGAGCAACTTGTTTGTTTAAATTTTCATATGTGATTAGTTCAGTCTTTTTAGTCTCACCTTGAAAAATAAACGCGAACTGATTATCTTTATATTTTAAGAGATTTTCAGCAAAATTAAGTTTCGCTCCAGGGAACCATTTAGTACCAGGAAAAATGTTTAAATCTTCAACAACTTTATTATACTTCTGTGAAGCAATAATACCTCCAAAATCCCACATTGCTGCCCAAAAATCTTCGATGTTGTGAATCGACCATTGATACAATTCCTTGGCACCTTTAATGGAGGATTTATATTTCTTGTTCAAATGCTCAATGAAATGGGTTACTTCTGCATTCTTTATCCATTTTTTGGATGGTTCCCAAAGCTTTCTTCTTACATCGCTCATCATGAATTCATTTTCAATATAATTTTTGTATTGAATATTAATAATAGATATTTCTATCTATTGGTACTAACTAAAAAAATTAATGGTTTGTACCTTTTTTATTAGTAAGTTTATCAAATTAGGAGAAATTGGCATGAAAAATATTGAGCAAGAATTTGAAGTTGTAAAAAACACTAAGATGCCAAATACAGTTAAAAGTCTAGTAAACGATTTTAAAGCATTAGGAGTAGAAGAAGGGTCAATAATAATAATGCATAGCTCCTTAAGCAAATTAGGATGGACTGTTGGAGGTCCGATTTCAGTAATTCAAGCTATGATGGAAGTTTTAACGAAAAAGGGTACTTTGATTATGCCTACATTTACAGGAGGGAATTCTGAACCATCAAGATGGGAAAATCCCCCTGTTCCTGAAAGTTGGTGGGAAATTATTCGTCAAACATCACCAGCATTTGATCCACTCATATCACCTACGAGAGGTATGGGTATCATTGTTGAGACATTTCGCAGATTTCCAGGAGTTATTCGTAGTAATCATCCCCTTTCTTCATTTGTCGCATGGGGAAAGTATGCTAAAATGATTACAAAAGATCACAAACTAGAATATGATTTAGGGGAACGATCTCCTCTTGCAAAAATCTATGATCTAGAAGGGCAAATTTTATTATTAGGTGTTAGTCATTCTAATAATTCTTCACTTCATTTAGCAGAAAATCGGAGTAATTATTATGGGAAAAGATATCAATCCCAAGGTTCGTCAATTGTAGAAAACGGCAGAAGAAAATGGGTAGTATGGGAAGAATTAGACCTTAACTCTGATGACTTCGAGGATATTGGAAAAGATTTCGAGATTTCAAAACAATACAAACCTAAAAAAGTGGGTTTAGCTGATGCTTATTTATTCTCACAACAAGAAATGGTTGACTATGCTATAAACTGGATAGAGAATAATAGAACCAAATAAATTCAAATTGTGGTAAAATTTTTATATCCAATCGAAATTTATGAATTAAATATACTTAAAAATGTGAAGGAAAGTGGTAAAAAATTTTAAAGATTATGCAGAATGGATTGAGAAGAATCAGCAATATTTAACAGAAATCAGTGACAAAATATGGGAATTTGCTGAATTGGGATTTCAAGAGTATAAATCTTCTGATCTACTAATAAAAACTTTAATAGAAAGTGGTTTTAATGTTGATAAGGGTGTAGCATCAATACCGACAGCATTCGTGGCTTCTTATGGAGATGGTAAGCCTACTATTGCAGTATTAGGTGAATATGATGCTTTACCTGGATTAAGTCAAACTACTGATCCTAAAAGAAAGCCTTTAAAAGAAGGAGCAGCTGGTCATGGATGTGGACATAACCTTTTAGGTACAGCTGGTATAGCTGCTGTATTGGCAGTAAAAGAGGCTATTGATGCTGGAGAAATAAAGGGGATAGTCAAGTATTATGGATGTCCTGCTGAAGAAAAATTTAATACAAAAGGATATATGATTAATCCAGGTCTTGCTTTTGAAGATATTGATATTTCAATAACTTGGCATCCAGGCATAGTTAATGAGATCGCACTCCAATCAAATACTGCTATGAATGATGTATATTTTAAATTTTATGGAAAAACAGCTCACGCTGCAGGAGATCCATATAATGGGCGAAGTGCCCTTGACGCGGTGGAACTTATGAATGTTGGGGCTAATTACCTACGTGAACATATGATATCTGATGCTCGAATTCATTATGTGATTACTAATGGAGGACTTGCTCCAAATGTAGTTCCAGCTGAAGCCGAAGTTCACTATTTTGTAAGAGCTCCTGAGCGTCATCAAGTTGATGAACTCTATAATCGTTTGATAAAAGTAGCAGAAGGCGCGGTTTTAATGACGGAAACTCAACTTGAAATTGATTTCTTAAGTGGAACCTATAACCCTCTCCGTAATGATGTGGTAAATAATGTGATTTATGAAAAAATGAAAGAACTAGGACCCCCAGTATTTAATAAAGAGGAACTGGATTTTGCTTTAGAATTGAAGAAGACTATCCCACCACCTGATTTTACAGGATTAAAAAAAATTGTACCTCCTGATAAGTGGGAAAAAGCAATGAGATACCATCAAGAACCGATGTTTCCTGTCATAAGTCGTCCTTTAGGAAAGGGAATGGTAGCTGCTGGTTCTACCGATGTAGGAGATGTATCTTGGTATACTCCATTAGGAGAATTTAGTACAGCGTGTCATGTTACAGGATCACCAGGTCATTCTTGGCAGAATGTGGCTACTTCAGGAATGAGTATAGGACATAAAGGGATGATTAAAGCAGCTCAGGTCATTTGTCTAACTGCTTTGGAATTTTTAAATAATCCAGAATTAGTAAAGAAAGCACGTGAAGAATTCAATAATACATTCAAGGAAAAAAAATATAAATCTCCTTTCCCAGAAGGATATAAAATACCTTTTCATCGGTTTGAAAAAGTAAACAAATAACTAATTCATATTCATAAACCACAATTTATGTTTTTTTTGATCTATTTTTATAATCTACATATTCACATACTTTCGCTAGAGCATTTACAGGTCTATCCCATAATTTAAACAACAATGCACCATTTTTTCTTAATCGTTTCGACCAAGGGCTTGTAAAGCTCATTGGATTAACATATAATATAGGAATAGAGTATTTTTCTGAGTTTTTCATAGTAGGTTGTAGTAATTTTTGGGCTAATGAGTCCATAACTTCAGCTGGTTGATGGTGAAAATCTGCATGTTTCGCAATTTTCTCATATTTAAGATAATCATCTAGAACATCTTGAAATCCTACAACACCATATTGAATGATCATATCAATCTCACCAGATTTCATTAAAATTTCAGGTAAGGTGATATAGAAATAAGGTAAATTCATATCAAAAGCACAATCTACTGGATTTCTTGCACTGGCATTTAAGGGTAGGATCTCCATTAGTTGGGTCTGAAGAGATTCTGATAGCTCTGGCACTATTAAACCTTTTTTTTCTGCGTTATTTGCAGCCATTGCACCAGGACCTCCTGAGTTTGTTATTATCCCGAGTCTATTTCCTTTGGGGAAGATACCTCTTGATAATATCAGTGCGATATCTAAAAATTCTTGGACGTAGTCAGTTTGAATTATTCCTGTCTCCTTAAAGATCGCATCAAAGATTTTAGCATTCCCTGCTAATGATCCCGTATGACTCTTAAGAGCTCGATTTCCTGCTTCTGATCCTCCAACGTATATCGCAATAATAGGTTTTTTCTTAGTTATCTCACTTGCTAATTCCATAAATTTTTTTCCACGTTTTAATTCTTCAACATATAATCCAATTACACTTGTATCTTTATCATCTTTAAAATATTCTATACAATCAACTAAATCGATATTCGCTTCATTTCCTACGGAAATAGATTTACTTAAACCTAAATCCACACTTTCTGGATCAAACCAAATGTGACTTGACAGTGTACCACTTTGAGAAGCTATCGAAAAATTTCCTTTTTTTATATGCTCCCAAATAGAAGTATTAAATGCTAAATTCTCTTGATTCGTTCCATACCAGTTATTGAATACACCTAAGCAGTTAGGTCCTATGAATCTCATATTATATTTATTTGAGATTGCATTAAGTTCTTTTGTAAGAGTATTTTTACGACTACCAATTAATTCCCTAAATCCCCCAGAGATTACTATAATTCTTCTTACTCCTTTTTCTCCACATTCTTCAAAAATCTGTGGAACTAATTTTGCAGATAAAACAATTACAACTAACTCAGGAATTTCTGGTAGTTCTGCTATTGATTTATAAGCTTTATATCCCATAACTGAATCTAATTTTAAGTGAATAGGATAAATGTTCCCATCATAATTAGATTTAATCAAATTCATGATTTGAATAGCCGCTAAAGAACTGCCTTTGTTATTAGCACCATAGAAGGCAACGCTTTTAGGGTTCAGAAATCCATCTAAAAAATGAGTTTCACTCATATTTTTTCTCCTATATCCAAAAATATTACATAATTTTAAAACCTAAATTATCAAAATTGATAACCATATGAGTTTTAATATTTAAAAAGATTATACTTAGTAATTAACTAAAAACGAGGTAAATAAACATGAGTGAAGAAGGAGAAGAAAAAGAAAATATCATTGATAAGATTAATAATGCTCTCACTGATTTTGTTGGTAGTGTTTTTGGGGAATCTGGAAAAGATTTTATTGAAGAAACTTCTGAAAAAGTAAAAGAATTTTCCAGTGAAGCGATTAGTAAACTTATGGAATTTTCTGACTCTATGATTGAGCAACTTAACCTCCAAGAAAACGAACAAATTATTAAAGCTCGAGATAGTGTAGAAGATTTATTAAAACAAGCAGGATTACTGAAAGAAAGCGAAGAAGAAGAAGAATTTTAATATTAAGATTCCGATTTAAATCGGTTTTAACTTTTATTCTTATTTATTTTAAAATTAGATTAATATTGATTTTATTTTAGCACTTTCGCATTTTTAAGGAAAGATTTAATTTCTTCTTGAGTTGCATTGAATAATTCTGATATAACCATTAATGATGTAGCCTCATCCATCCCTAAACCTGTGTAATCTTCGTACAATTTGATCCATGTTTCTTTTTGAGTATATTTTTCTGGATGTTCTGCTTGGACATGAGCCCAATATGGATGCTCTAACGCAATTCCGCAATAAGGGCAGAACCTAGATTCTTCTTCATCGACCATTTTGATTACCACTTCTCTTTAAAAACAAAAACTTTCCTTTGAATAATTTTAATATACAATCATTAGTATAAAAAATTTCTAATTTCAAAAAGAAAATAAGATATAAAAAATTTTTATTAATTCATTCCCACTTTTCTTTTAGTTCTTCTTGATTTAACTTTCGTATATTATCTATGGCCCAAACTACAAATTTGTAACAGGTTTTTCCCCATATACCGTCTTCTCTATATTTTAAATAATTTTCAGGTTTACTAAAATCATAACCGCATAGTTCTGAGCATACAACAGAGCCAAATTGATTTTCAAATTCCCTACAATATTTTGCAGCTTTAAAATAAGCCAAAGCCATCGTTTCATCATCCATAAGTTTTTTTCCACCCATTATTGCTCCAATTGCTGCACATCCTCCCGCTACAGCACCACAAGCGCCCATCCATCCTTTTCTCGATTTATACCCTCCAAATCCCCCAGCTAAAGGTTTGATTATATTGTGAAACATATAGTTATCAACTCCAAGTATACTTAGGACGGTGGTTAGAGTTAATTCAGCACAGTTAACACCTACATTCATAGTTGGTAATTTTACTTCTAATTCTTTAACTTTTTCGTCAAACTTAGACTCCAAATCCATTTTAAACACATTTAATCTTATAATTTTATTAATAAAATAAGTTTTTCATTCTGGAGTAAATCCTGCATCTAATATTATCTCAGTTGCAAGTCTCGCAACAGTTCCTACCAGTTTTGAACAATGTTCCATCATGTCAGACTCGA